>JBKJOA010000486.1:0-3435 GCA_046593365.1 Limisphaerales bacterium | reverse complement strand
AACTCCGGCAGCGGACGCGAGCCTCCCAGTGCCAAGGCTTTTTGATAATCGCGCAATGCTTTCGCCTTTTCCTTTTTCGAGTTCGCCCAAACCTGCAACGCGCCGAGCTGGGCGATGCCGTATTCAACATAATAAAATGGATGTAGAAAAATGTGGAGTTGCCGATGCCAGAGATTCGTCCGGGCTTCGTCATAACCGCTCCAATCGACGTCGCCGCCAAAACGATTCATCAAATCCAGCCAGGCCTCGTGGCGGTCGGCGCGGGAATGTCCAGGATGCGAATAGATCCAATGTTGAAACGCATCAACCGTCGCGATCCACGGGAAAATTTCCACGATGCCTTCGAGATGTTCTCGGCGAGCGCGCCGGGCGTCGGCTGCGGGATAAAATGTTTCGATGAATTCATTGCCGAGCAATTCCATGCTCATCGACGCAACTTCGCAAAACTCGATCGGGGCGCTGCGATACGAATATAAATCTTCGTGGCGCGTGGCGAGCGCGTGAAAGGCGTGGCCGGCTTCGTGCAACATTGTTTCCACATCCCGCTGTTGTCCGACCGCGTTCATGAAAATGAAGGGGAGACGTGACTCCGATAGCGTCGATTGATAGCCGCCGGGCGCTTTGCCCTTGCGATTGGCGAGATCCAGCAGCCGCAGGTTTTGCATTTCCTGAAAACCATTGGCGAGTGTCTGATCAAGTTGATTAAAAATCTGCTGCGTGCCGGAAACCATTTTGTCCACCTGCTCGAATGGCCGGAGCGGCGGCTGATTGGACGGATCGACCGCAAGATCCCACGGTCGAAGCGCGGTGAGGCCAAGCTGCTTTTTGCGTTCGGCTTGCAACTGCTTCAGCACCGGCATGATTTCTTTCTCAATTGCCGTATGGAATTTCACGCAATCCTCGGGCGTGTAATCAAATCGACCACGGGCGCGAAAAGCGTATTGCAGATAGTTCGGGAAACCGGCGTTGCGAGCGATCTGCTCGCGCAATTTCAGCAGTTGGTCAAAATTTTCTTCAAACTTTTCTGCTTCCTGCAAGCGCCGATTCGCGACCAGCTCCCAGGCTTCCTGCCGCAACGCGCGATCGGTCTCTTCGAGATAACGTCCCATCTGCACCAATGTTTTTTCTTCGCCACGAAATTGCACCGTGAGCGATCCGCTCAGTTTCTGGTACTGCTGGCCGAGTTTGGCTTCTTCCGTTTCAAGTGGAATATTTTCTTCGCGATAAAGCTCCACATGCAGCGCGGTGTTGCGGTCGAAAACTTCGTAGCGCATTTTCGGCAACTGCATTCGCATCGGATGCGCCAGATAAATTTGCGCCAGCTTGAATTGCCTAGGTTTAAGCTGCGGTTCGATGTTTTCCACGAAATGCAGAAATGCTTTTTCCGCATCGGCATTGTCGGTGTGACAAGTCATGGCGATGTAGCGCTTGGATGACTCCTCATCAATGGCCGCGCTCAATTCACCGGCATTGAGAATCCAGTTTTCAAAATCAGGAACCGTTTTGCAATCAGCGGCGTCCGTTTCCAACTGGTTAAAAAGAGGCGCGATCTGGTTCCACTCGCCGAGATCGATTCTCGCGGGGACAAAGCGGCGCGGAGCGTGTGCGGGCAAGTTTTCGAACGGCAATAAATTCATCGGCGAAAGGTAAAATGGAAAAACCAAAACGCAACGTCCTTGAATCGGATTGCTTTAATCGTCGCGACCGCACACCCGCCGTTCCGACGTTAAACGGCCCTCAGATTGGTGCTTGGATTCATTTTCCAGATTCATTAGGTGCTGTTTGTAGTCGCCTGTCCTTACTCATCTGTTTTCAATTGCTCAACCCATGCAATTCCCTAAAGTCTTCCGCGATACATGTTCGAAAACACTTTCAAAAACATCGACGACATTCTTTGGAAAGAAAGCGGTTGCAGCACCGAATTGGATTACATTGAGCAGACGTCGTGGGTCATCTTTCTCAAATATCTCGACGATTTGGAACGCGAACGCCGCATCGCCGCCGAGCTGACGGGGAAGAAATACACCGCCATTCTCAAGCCGGAATTTCAATGGAACACCTGGGCTTGCCCCAAAGGAAAAGATTGCAAACTTGACCATCACAAGGCGCTTTCCAGCGATGATTTGCGCGACTTCGTTGATCACAAACTTTTTCCGTATCTCAAGAAATTCAAAGTCGATGCGGAACGCTCCGACAGCATCGAATACAAGATCGGCGAAATTTTCAGCGAGTTGAAGAACAAGATTTCCAGCGGCTACAACCTGCGCGAAATCCTCAATCTCGTTGATGAACTCCGCTTCCGCTCCCACGCCGAGAAGCACGAGATGTCGTCGCTTTACGAGGACAAGATCAAGAACATGGGCAACGCGGGGCGCAACGGCGGCGAATATTACACGCCGCGCCCGCTCATTCGCGCCATCGTCAAAGTCGTCGCGCCGAAGATTGGCGAAACCATTTACGATGCGGCAGTCGGTTCGGCGGGATTTTTGGTGGAAGCGTTTGAATACTTGAAAGCGAACCGGAATCTCAGCACGAAACAGGTCGAGACGCTCCAGAAGAAAACATTTTACGGCAAAGAAAAGAAATCGCTCGCCTACATCATCGGCACGATGAACATGATTTTGCACGATATCGAAGCGCCGAACATTGTTCACACCAACACGCTCACCGAAAACCTCGCCGACATTCAGGACAAAGACCGTTACGACATCGTGCTGGCCAATCCGCCCTTTGGCGGCAAGGAACGGCCGGAAGTGCAGCAGAACTTTCCCATCCGCACCGGGGAGACGGCGTTCCTGTTTCTCCAGCATTTCATCAAGATGCTCAAGGCGGGCGGGCGCGGCGGTGTCGTCATCAAGAATACCTTCCTCTCCAACACCGACAACGCGAGTGTGAGCCTGCGCAAGCTGCTGCTCGAAAGCTGCAATCTCCACACCGTGCTCGATTGTCCGGGCGGAACGTTTCAAGGCGCAGGTGTGAAAACCGTCGTGCTTTTTTTCGAGAAAGGCGCGCCGACGCGGAAAGTTTGGTTTTATCAACTCGAACCCGGTCGCAACATGGGCAAGACCAACCCGCTCAACGACGCTGATCTCGCCGAGTTCATCAAGCTCCAGGAGACTTTTGGCGACTCGCCCAAGAGTTGGAGCTTGGACGTCAAAGCGATTGACCAAAATACCTTTGACCTCTCCGTGAAGAACCCGGACGGCGGTGAGGAAGTGGTGCACCGCACGCCGAAGAAAATCATGGAAGAGATTGCCTCGCTGGATGCCGAGAGCGCGGAAGTACTTGAGAATATCAAAACGCTGCTGAAGTCAGGAAGCCCCGCATGAGCAAAAAAATCGAAGTCCTCGCCCGCGAAGTTCGCCTCACCGGCGTCAACGACCATGATTACATCTGCCTGACCGACATCGCCCGCTACAAAGACTCGGAGCGCAC
>JBKJOA010000471.1:0-2783 GCA_046593365.1 Limisphaerales bacterium | reverse complement strand
CTGGAGTGCGACGGCGAAAAGAAACGCGTTCGTGTTGCCGTCGATTCCCGCACCCATGCTGATGGTGCAACCCGTTCCGACCACAAAATTTGTATCCAAACTCCCATTGGAATTGAGCCGGGCGACAAGATTTCGCGATTGTCCATCAACTGATGTAAAATATCCGGCGATGACAATCTTCCCATCTGGTTGCACAGCCATGTATCGAGTCCAGTAACCAACGTTTGCGGTAAAATTTGTATCGACGGAACCATTGGCATTCAAACGTGCGACGTAACTTTTGGGCTGCCCATTGAATGAAGTGAAGTTGCCGCAGATTAGAATTTTGCCGTCAGGTTGAATTGCCATTGATTCAACGAAGCCACCTTGCGCGCCAGTTCCAGGATCAAAAGTCATGTCTAGATTATTTTGGGCATGTAAAACTGCTGCCCAAAAAACAAAAATCCAGACGCTGGGTTGCAATAGTCTCCTCATACCTCGCATAAAATTTATCACCCGAGGAGAGTTGGCACTATCGGCAGAGTGCTGAAAACACTTACGTAAGTGTCCCGTTAGAAGAAGCGGCTTGCCCTGATTTTAACAGAGGGAAAACTCCACGATTGCAACCGCTTTTTATGGAATAATTTGGAATTATGATTTTGACAAATCATCGTGCCACGAGTCCAAAAGCGGTGCTAAAGTCACCGCCGCCCTCGTCAGCACAAAGGCTTATGCATTCGTTGTTTGGAACAGCATAATTCCAGAATCATTTACTTTGAGGCCAGGAGTCGTTTCGCCTCGTCCTCACTCATCTCCTCCAGCCATTTCAAACTCAGATTTTCATCACTCGCGCCCGCGAGCAACGTTTCCAGGATCGTTTCCGCAAGGCGACCCACAGTTGGTGCTTTAAAAATTTCCGGCAACGGCAATTCGATACCGAGCTTCTGCCGAATTCGGGCAATGATTTGAATCGCGAGCAAAGAATGACCACCCAACTCAAAAAAATTATCATCGCGTCCGATCTTATCGATGCGGAAGACCTCACTCCAAATTTGCGCAATGTCGATTTCCAAGGGCGTGCTGGGCACGACAAATTGTTTACCCAACTCGGGCCGGGTTTGCTCGGGCGCGGGCAAAGCCTTGCGATCGATTTTGCCACTGGGAGTCAGCGGAAATTTTTCCAGAAAAACAAATGCATTTGGAACCATGTACTCAGGCAACTTTATTTTTAGAAAGTCGCGAAGTTCGGGAACCAAAAGCGGATTTGCGTTTTGAGTCGCGAGATAAGCCACGAGCCGCTTGTCACCGGGAACATCTTCACGCGCCATTACCAACGCTTCCTTGATCGCGGCATTTTGCCGCAACGCACTTTCAATGTCGCCCAACTCTATACGGAAGCCGCGAATTTTCACCTGGTGATCGCTTCGGCCAAGGCATTCAATTGTGCCGTCGGGTAAATAACGGGCGAGATCACCCGTTTTATAGATCCGTTCTTTCGAAGCGAAAGGATTGGGAATAAATTTTTCTGAAGTGAGTTCGGGCCGATTGAAATATCCTCGCGCCAAGCCATCGCCGCCGATGTGCAATTCTCCTGGAACACAAACAGGAACCGGCTGTAAATTTTTATCGAGAATGTAAAACTGGGTGTTGGCAACGGGCAGCCCAATCGAGATCGGTTTTTCCGGCACGACCTTCCAAGCCGCCGACCAAATCGTTGTTTCGGTGGGGCCGTATAAATTCCAAACGCTTTTCGCCCGCGGCAAAAGTTCATCGGCCAGTTTGCGAGTCAACGCTTCGCCGCCACAAAAAATTGTCAGATTTGGATTTCCCTGCCAGCCAGTTTCGAGGAGCAGCCGCCACGTTGCTGGAGTTGCCTGCATCACCGTTGCCTCTGAATCTTTGATCAGCGCAGAAAGTCCAATTCCATTTGCAGTTTTTTCCCGGCTCACAATCGTCAGTTTTGCGCCAATGATCAGCGGCATGAAAATCTCCAGCGCGGCGATGTCGAATGAGAAAGTGGTCACCGCGAGTAGATTGTCTTTCTCGTTGAACCCAGTCGTTTTTGCGACCGAGGTGAGAAGATTAACCACCGCGCGGTGTGAAATTTGAACTCCCTTGGGCTTGCCGGTTGATCCGGATGTGTAAATGACGTAAGCAAGGTTTTCCGGGGAGATTTGAACGGGTTTATTTTCAGATGCAGTGGGGGTGACAATTTCGCTGTCGAGAATCAAAAGTTTTGCCGGTGATGCGGGTAACTCCAGCGCGAGCGACTTCTGTGTCAGGATGACCGGCATTTGCGCGTCGGAAATCATGTGTGCTAAACGTTCTTTCGGATACGCGGGATCGAGCGGAACGTAAGTTCCCCCCGCTTTTAAAATTCCAAGAAGCCCAACCACCATTTCGATAGAACGTTCCACGAAAATTCCGACCAAAGTTTCTGAAGAAACACCCAAATCCCATAACTGATGCGCAACACGATTCGCTCTTGCGTGCAATTCACGATAGGTCAGTTTTTCATTTTCAAAAACGACCGCAGTCGCGTCGGGATTTTTCTTTGCCTGCGCTTCAAACAATTCGTGAATGCATTCGGTGCGCGGATAATTTTCTTCGGTCGCGTTCCACTCCACCAAGAGTTGATTTTGTTCTTCGACCGAGAGTGCGGAAAAAATGTCGTAGCGGTTATTTGGTTCCGCAGCCATTGCTTTGAGTGTGCCAGCGTAATGTCCGCACATCGTTTTGATTTGCTCAAGGCAAAGCAGATTTGGGTCGTAATCGAAATGCATCTGAAGCTGCGTCGAAGTGAC
>JBKJOA010000385.1:0-12342 GCA_046593365.1 Limisphaerales bacterium | reverse complement strand
GCAGGGTGCATGAGCAAAAGTCCTTTGCCCGCGTCGGCAAAATCAAAAATGCCTTTGCGCAATTCGGCATTCGTCATCGGTTGATTGTTCGCCAGATAAAGCACGTCGATCTTTTTTAGCTGCGGCAGAATGGTTTCAATTTTCTCGGTGTAATTAATGGGCGACTCGTTGACGACCGACAGCGTGACGGAGTCCGACATATTGAACCAACGTTCAAAATCGTGAGACGAACCGCCGCCGACCATCAGCACGGGAATTTTTCCAATGATCTTCGGCTTGCTCAAAGCGCTCGCGGCGGGGGCGGTTGATTCTCCCGTTTCCGCCGTGATGGCCACGAAGGTCGGCGCGAGAAAATTATCAAAACTTTCCAACGTGATTTTTTGAATCACTGATTGGTTTTTCAACTCGCGCGTGAACCAGCGAACCTGTCCATGCTCCAATAAATCCGGTAGTTCCTTCGAGCCGGGAACATTTGCGTGACCATTGTAATCCGCAATTTCCTCGCCGTTTTTCAAAATGAATTCCTCAGTCTTGTTGTCGGAAAATTGCACCGTGATTTTTGCTGCCGGAACTTTTTTATCTTCACCACCCCACGGCCAGCCCCAGCCCGCGACGCCGCCGAGAAAATGCAGTTTGCCCGCCTTCAAATTGACGTTGGGGATCTCGACTTTCTGCGGCATGGTTTTCGCCACGCCGCTGCCGCCTTTCAAAACAATGAGATTGTTTCCAGAAACGGTGGTCAACGGATTGGCGACTTCAAACGGAACCTCGCCGACTTTGAACACACCGAACTTTTTGAATCTCAAACTTTCCTGCACTGAATCAATGCTGGAATAAATGCCGCGCGTGCTGTTCGCGGTGGAAACACTTTTCAAATCCACCAGGCGAAACCGGCTTTCACCCGCGCAAATAAAATTCAAAAGATCACGCAACGCTTCCTCGCCCAGCGATTCAAAACCATCCGGCATCAAGGAGCGTCCCGTCTGTTTTTGCGACTTCACATTTTTCTTGTTGATCTCGACATCGCCGACGGCATTCCGCACCACAATGGAATTGCGGGTCTCACGCGAGATCATTCCATCCACTGTTTCTCCATCGGTGGTTTCGACACTGACCGTCAGGAAGTTCGGTTCCACGACGCGATTTGGGTCAAGAATGTGAACCAGTAATTCCGCCGCACCGTGCGCGCCCATGCCGGTCAAATCCGGCGCAAGATCCTTTCCTTCGCCATTGAACCGGTGGCAAACGGCGCAATTTGGAATGAAAATTCTATGGCCATTTTCGAGGTTGCCCGGTTGTAACACGACCGGAGTGAATTTCGCGATCAATTGATTTTTCTCTTTGATTTGCGGCCCGCGAATTTCGTCGATGACTTGATTGGCGCGGCTGGCAACGGCTTTGTCGCTGTGCGTTCGAAGGCGGTTGACGGCCAGCGGTCTCAGCGTGGCCAGATCAATTTTCTTCGCCGCAATGGCCTCAATGAAAACAAGCGACGATTCGGGACGCTTGAGGACTTGGTTCACGACGAGTTCCTGCAACTGCGGAGCGAGACCCGGATAAGCTTTGACCAATTCGTCCCCGCCTTCTGGAACCGTTCCGAGCAATTCGATGATTTGTTTCTGCAACTCAGGTGAGTTTTTGGCGGTCAAAATTTTCCCCACGCCCGGCATAATTTCCGCATTCATCTGGCGAATGCCGATCAAGCTCGTGGCCGCTTGCGCTCGTTGTTCGTCAGCCTGCTGAGGATCGTTCAACTTCGCGAGGAGTTGCTGGGTCAATCCCTGGACATCATTTTTCATCGCGCCCCCTTTATCCCAGCGCGCAATGATGGGAAGCACGGCGGCAGTCACACCGGAATTTTGTGAGGCGAGCAATGTTTGAAAAGCGGCCTGTAAATTTGGCGTCCAGACCGGAGCTGCCACCGCACCGAGATTTTTCACCAACGTTTCCAGAACAGCTTTTTTTAATTCGTCCGCAGCGGCGGGCTGGTTCGCAACGAAAACCAGCCCCCGAGCCAAATCAACGGTGGCCACCCGTTGTTGCGTCAAGATTGTAACCAATTCCTTGGCGGGTCCGGCTTGTTTCATTCTGAACAAGGCCGGGAAAAATGCGGTTTCCGATTTCAACGCCAATGCCGCCACAGCGGATCTGCGCCATGGATCGTTGTATGAGGAGTAAGCCTGTAAAATCGCATCCACGAGCGCAGGGGTTCGCACAAATGGCAGCAATTGCGGATTGGAAAACCCGGTCAAAGCTTCCAACTGAACGCGCGCATCCGAATCGGAAAGACATTTTTCCAGGGCATCGCTGAGTTCCGCTGATCCGGTTTCCGATTTTCCGGTTGGAAATGCACTGCAAATTTTTGCGACATTTTTTCTGACGTTTGGGCTGGGATCGCTCAATCCTTTCGCCAGGAGGTCTAATTCATTCAACTCGGGGCCGATCAAAATTTGTTTTGTCCAAAAGGCCAGGATTCGCGTGTAGTCAGGAACGGCTTGATTCAAAGCCAACGTTCTGAGCCCATTGTTTATTTCCGAGGCAGTTGGTTTTTCTGAACGTTCAAGAATTAATCTTTGCGCCGTGTTTCGCACCCAGCCGCTCGGATGTTCCAGCGCTTTCACCAATTCCTGCGGCGAGGCTTTGGCGAGATTTGGGATTTCAAATTTCTTTGCCTCCTTGTGTTGCACGCGCCAGATGCGGCCAAAGTAATGATCGCGGTCGGGACGAACGGCGGCGTTGTTCGCGCCGTGTTTCGGGCCGCGTGTGTCGTTGTGGACGACGGCCTGATTGTAAAAATCCAAAACATAAAGCGCGCCGTCGGGCCCGACGCGCATGTGAATCGGGCGGAACCATAAATCGCTGCTGGCGATGAATTCCTTTTCCGGACGTTCGGGATCCCGGCTCGCGATGTAGGTCACGCCGTCTGGTTTAAGAAAATCCTGATGCACGAGATTCACCGTCGGCTCCGTCACGAAAAATGTGTTGTTATATTTTTCGGGCCACGCGCCACCGTTGTAAATGCACGCGCCGCTGGCCGCCGTAAATCCGCCCACCCAATCGATCTGCACATAAGCCTGCTTTTTGTAATCGCGAATCGGCAAACTGCTTTTGTGATCTTCCACGACTTTGAAGCTCGCCGCTCCTTCAACTTTGCCGCGAGCCAGCACGCTTTCCGGCATCACGACGTGGTCAACATGATTTCCGTTTGCCTGGGAAAAAAAGACCTCGCCATCGGGCGCAATATCCACGCCCCAGGTGTTGCTGCCTTTGGAACAAAATTGTTCCATGGCGCTGCCATCGGGTTTGAAACGGATCACGCCGTCGCCGACATTGCCGAAGTGCGTTTTTCCGTCGCCGGAAAAAATATCGCCGCGACTGTAGCCGAGTGTTGCGTAAATCCATCCATCCAATCCCCAACGCAAATTGCTGATCACGGCGTGGGTATCGCGCGTGCCAAAGCCGGTGAACAATGTGATTTTTTTGTCCGCCTTTCCGTCGCCGTCCGTATCGCGCAGCCAATAAATATCCGGCGCTTGCGAAACGATCACGCCGTCTTTGTAAAACACGAGGCTGGTAACGAGTTCGAGGCCTTCAAAGAAAACCGTTTTTTTATCCATCACGCCATCGCCATTGGCATCTTCGAGAATGGAAATGCGATCGCGCGCGGGACGATCTGCTTTTGGCGCATCATTGTTGCCGGGAATTTTTCGGCCGTTTGGATATTCGGGAGTTTCCGCAACCCAAAGTCGTCCTTGCGCGTCCCAATCCAGCGAAATGGGTTTTTCAATCAGTGGCTCGGCTGAAATGAGATTGATATTGAAATCAGGAGGAATGGCGATTTCCGCCGCCGCTTTTTGCGGCGCGGTCGGGCCGCCTTCAGGATAGCGCAAGCGGGTCAATTCCCCGGGCGCACCGAGTGAATCGACTTCCCGTTTTCCGGCCCACGCAATGCCCCGCAAAAGCAAGGCGCGGTAATGAGGCAACTCAAACGATTTGTGGTTATGGCCGGGAATGGAAACGAAGGCGCGATACGGCTCGCCGCCGGACAAGCTTTTTTCATAAGTCCAGATTTGCGGAACGATGTCATAGACGGATGGAAGCATTTTTCCGTCGCGCGTGTTGCGTTTGTCTGGCGCGTAACTGGCGGCAAGAATTTGCGCTTCCGGCATCAAATGCAGGTCGTAATAAATCTCGTCATCGAAGTCAAAATTGGAAACGCCTTTGGTGATGGGATGCGATTGATCCTGGAAATAAAGCGCGACGTTTCCCTCAAACCATTTCGAGTGGCCATGTTCCCATGCGCCGCCAATCACCGTTTTGAACCATTGCGGGTCAGTGCCGCAAACCGCGTCGTGAATCACGACCAGCCCGCCGCCGCGTTTCAGGAATTTATCGAGCGTGGTGCGCTCTTCGAGGGAGATGGTTGCCGCTTCGGCGGCGTACATGACAAGCACGTCGCTGTTTTGCAATTGTTGATCGGTCGGAAACGTCAGCGCGCCCTCCGCTTTGGCACCACGCTCGTTGAGCAACGTTTTCCAATCGGACAAAAAGGCCGGGTGATCGTGTTGCCCGGGTCCATGGGTCTTGGCGCCCGCGCGGATGAAAACCCGAAGCGGTTTTGGCGCTTGCGCGAAAATTGTTGAAACGGAAAAGAGGACAACGAGAATGCAAAAAAGTTTTCTGGTCATAGCTTCGCGAGAAAGAATACCGGTGGGAAAAGGACGGGCAAGAGAATGTCTCTACTTACTGTGTCTGCGCAATGACCTGCTCCCGGCAAAATTTCTCGGTCGCTCGTCAGTCGCGTGATAACCTTAACCATGCCGTTGAGGTTTGATGAAGCGACGAAAAGTTTCACCGTGTCAGTCCGTGAATTAGCGGAAGGCGACGGTGGTCGGCGCGGCGGATTCGAGCGGGGCGAAACCTGGAACCGGCTTGGCCTCGGGGCAGAGTTGCACACGACCGTTTTGGAAAAACGTTGCCGGGCGGATGCCGCCTACCAACGCGAAATTCATCTCGAAACTAAAATTTCCCTGGGCGAATGGACGGCGGTGGTCACGGGTCGTTTGGACGGATGCATCCAGCGCGATGGCGGATGGTTGATCGAGGAATTTAAATCCGCCTATTCTCCCGACACGCAGATTCGCCCTTTCGGCCTGAGCTTTGAGCGTCATCGCCGACAGCTCTTGATTTATTGCCATCTTTGGCGGCAGCGAGGCCACACACCAGTGAGCGGCGCTCTGGTTTACGTGGATATCGCGACTGAGAAAGAATTTGCGTTCGAGATTTCTTATAACGAATGCGCGCAGCAACAAGAAATTGAATCACGGCTCCGGCAAATCCTCGCGATCTGGAAGTCCGAAGAAGTCACTCGAAAGGGCAAAGCAAATCTCGCCCATAATTTGCCGTTTCCGCATCAAGCGCCGCGACCCGGCCAGACGATTTTAATTGATGCCGTGCGCGAAGCGGTTCGCTCGGGCGGAAACCTTTTCGCCGAAGCCCCGACTGGTTCCGGCAAAACTGCCTCGGGGCTTCATCCTGCGTTAGCCGAGTCGCTTACCTCCGGGAAACAACTCTTTTTCCTCACGGCGAAAACATCGCAACAGAAAATGGCTGCGGATGCGCTCGTGGCCATGAATCGCGAAGGCGGATTTCGCACGCTGCAAATGCGTTCCAAAGAAAAGATGTGCGCCAATGATCGCGTGATTTGCCACGAGGATTTCTGTCCTTACGCGAAAAATTATCCCGAGAAAATGGACAAATCCAACTTGCTGGAGCGCCTGCGCGATTCGCAAACGCATCACGATCCCAATGCTGTTTTCGAAGAAGCTAAACGCGAAAAAGTTTGCCCCTTTGAAGTTCAGCTCGAACTGGCAGCCCGGGCTGACGTCGTGATTGCCGATTACAATTATGTTTTCGATCCGGGCGTGGCGCTGCGACAAACCGATGAATTGGAAAACATTATTCTGCTCGTGGACGAAGCGCACAATTTGCCTGACCGCGCGCGCCAGATTTTTTCACCGGAACTTCACCAGTCGGATTTTCGTTCCGCTCTCAGTTACGCCGAGCAACACGCCGAAAGGAAAGTCTGTGTCGCAAAATTTCCCGCAAGGAAAAATAAAATGGATTCCGATCAGATTATTCTTTCGCTTGGAGAATCTGCCGGGCAGCCAACGGAGCAATATTTGTTTGCCGAAATTTGTGACACTCTTTCGGCGGGTTTGACCGTTCTGGAAAAAGCGGCGGAAGTTTTGTCCTTTGAACAGCCCATTGCCGAAACGGTTCCGCCGATGCAGCCATTGCAAAAGCTTTGGAAGGAATGGGAGGGAAAATTCATCGAATACCTCTCATGGAAACGGGAACATAAAATTGCTGCGATTGAAGATCCGATTGTGGAAATCCATTTCGCGCTGCAACGTTTTCTATTGACGCTCCATCAATTTGGTCCGGGCTTCACCTGCGTGGTCGAGCAAACTGCGGCTGGAATTCGCCTCGCGGTGGTTTGCCTCGACCCAGCGCGTCCGCTCGCGCCAATTTTTGGATCGGCTGCCGCAACCGTTTTCCTTTCGGCCACGCTCAGCCCGGTCGAAACCACCCGCCGCGTTTTGGGTCTTGAAGTTGCGCGGACGAAATCGATTTCTTTACCGCCGCCGTTCCCGCGCGAAAACCGGAAAATTATAATTTTGCCCCAAGTGCGAACTACTTTTGGCGAACGCGAAAAAAATTTCCCGCGCGTGGCAAAACTGGTCGCCGAAATGTCCGACGCTGTCCCCGGAAATGTTTTGGTTTTATTTCCAAGTTATACTTTCCTGGCAAAGGTTGCGGAACGGATGCCTCTGACGGCGGCTCGTTTGCTCAAGCAGCGTCCGAATGTTCCCGAACTTGAGCGCCAGGAAATTTTGCGCGCGTTGTCGAACCCCAAGGAAGAAAAGATTCTCCTCTTTGCCGTGCTGGGCGGAATGTATGCCGAAGGCGTGGATTATCCCGGTGAACTTTTGTCCGCTGTGTTCGTGGTTTCTCCCGCGCTGCCGCAAGTTTCTTTTGAGCGCGAGCTTTTGCGACGCTATTTCGACGAACAAGAGCAAGCCGGATTTGATTACGCCTATTTGCAACCCGGCATGACGCGGGTCATTCAAGCTGCGGGTAGATTAATTCGCAGCGAAAGTGATCGCGGCGTCATCGCGCTTATTTGCCAAAGGTTTGTGCAAATGCCCTACTCTGATTATTTGCCGAAAGATTGGTTCGACGAAACCCCCGCAGAATTAATCGCGCAGAATCCGGTGGAAGAAATTGAAAATTTTTTTTAGCGTGAATAATCAGGTTGCGCGAGATTGCTTGAATGCTTTTAAAGTGGGTTCGTCCGAACGTGGACAGGTATAATGAACACCCGATAAAAAGGGAGAGCAATCTCAGTAGAACGTGAATGAAACGATGGGTCTATTTTTCGCTGTGCGTCATCTTTGGTTTGGCGCTGCTGCTCGGAGGTTGGCTGATGCCGATTTATCTGCGAGCCGCCGATGCCAGCGTCATCCAGCAAGCTGGTGAGAACAGCCCAGGCGTGATTGAACGGGGATTGGCGCTCATGGGTGAAAAGAAATTCGGCGCGTCTGAAATGTTACTGCAAACGGCGCTACAGGAGAAGATTACCGGTAACGAAAAACTTCATTCGGCCATTGACGATTCAACGAAGCGAAATCCCGAGTGGCAGATTTTGGGAATCGAGCCGCGCTCGAAAATGCTGCTCGATTTTGCCCACACCGCGCGAGTGAAAAGCAACTCTGTGAAAGCACAAGCCACATCCGCCCCGCACAATAAACCTTTTACCGAACTGGTTATCCAATCTGAGAATCGCGAGAAAGCACTCAAACTTTTGCGCACCTCGCCGTATCCGGTCGTGCAACAATTGCTGCGATGCCGCACGTTGACGAACACGGTTCTTTTTCCTCCGCCACAATCATCCTCGGGCCAGGCCTTCGACGCGGCGCTTTCGATCTGCGGTCTTTTGCTCGAAGAACAGCGTCTGACGGCAGGTTTGTCCAACGCTGTTTTTTCGGCCACGGCGGTGGCCTTGCGCGGTGAAAATTCTCAACCGCTGGAGCAGATTCTCCTCGATTTTATGTCGTTAGGACAAAGATTCAATTGGGGGCAGCTCGTCGTATTTTGCGAACAAATCGAAGATGGGGAAACGTTGAGGCTTCAGGCAACTCTCGCGCGGAAAGCCGACACACAATTGCCCGTGCTTTTTTCTGCTGTCCAACTTTCCGGCAAACCCGCCGCCGTGGCGAAGTATTTGATGAATTTCAGTCAAACGGGCCAAAAAGATTTAGCTGACAGTCTTCGCTTTGGCGTTGGTGGCGTACAGGAGCTTTTGAAACGTAACCAACGATTGCATCGTTCCAATTTTCAAGGAAAATTGAATGCGTTCTCGGGGGCGTTTGTCTATTTGCCGTGGCAAATGCCCGAGATTGCGCTGGCATTGAAATGGTTTTTGTATTTGTCCGCTGGATTTTTGCTGGCCCTTGCGATGCATTTTGCGCGACCGTTGGTTCCGGCGTCGGAACGACCGTTTCATGTGCGCGGGTTTCACATGGCTCGAGAAATTTTATTTGCGCTGGGTTTCCTGCTGGCCGTGCTGCTCTTGAGCGAGCCGTTTCTCGCTCAGGAAAGCCAGAATGTGGAGTTCCCACTTCGACTGCGTTTGCCCACGGTGGGCAGTGTGGTCCCGGCTGAAAGCACCGGCGCTCATGGATCAATTATGAATCAACTAAGTTTATTAACGTTGCTCTTGTTTTTCGTGTTGCAGGCGCTGCTCTACGTTGCCTGCCTTCTCAAGCTGTCGGAACTTCGACGGCAAACATTCCCAGCCCACATCAAGCTGAAGCTGCTCGAAAACGAAGAGCATCTCTTCGACGCCGGACTTTATCTCGGTTTCGCCGGCACCATCATTTCGCTGATTCTGGTTTCCATGGGCATCATCAAACCGAGTTTAATGGCGGCATATTCCTCCACCTCATTTGGCGTCATCTTCGTGTCGGTTTTTAAAATATTTCATCTGCGCCCGTTGCGGCGGAAATTGCTGCTTGAGTCTGAAGCGGCAAAAAACATTTCTACACCGCCAACGGAACACACGCTTCCCGCGCCGTTATGAATCGCAGCATCCTGATCGTCATTTGCGATTTTTTGTTGGTGAGTCTGCTGGCGTTTTCGACGGTGGACATCAACAAAGTCGCGGAAGAAGGCACGACCCCTCAAGCCCAAACCACCATTTCCACCAACCCACCGGAGAGCGGGAAAGATCTGGCTGCCGTGATGCGATTGGCGTTGGATGAGGAACAAAAAGAGCGTGATTTGTTAATGGGCGAACTTGCTGCCACGCGCCAGACGGTCACCGACCGCGAAAAGCAAGCGCGGCAATATCAGCAAACGATTCAAGCGCGGGAAAAAGAATCAGCGCAATTGCAACAGCAACAAGCAAATCTGCAACAGCAGTTTGCCGCAGCGCAAACGAACCTCCAAACACTTGGCCAGCAACTCAAGAGCAGTTCCGCCGACGCCTTGATCTCGAAAGAAAAACTCGCGCAAATGGAAGCGGAGTTACGCAAGCGCGCGGAAGAAGCCGCAGCATTTCAGCAACAACTGGCGCAGTTGTCGAAGAGCAACCAACTCGCTCTGAGCGAACGCCAACGATTGGCCGGTCAGCTTCAAGTGGCCGAAGTCGAAAAACGTCACGCTGCGGAGCAAGTCGTGAAAATGCAAGAGCAGGTGCAGGTCGAGCGCGCGGAAAAAGCGAAGCTGGCCGAAGGCGTCAAAGCGCTGGCCACGAAATCCACGGAACTGACCCAGGAAATTCGAGAGAACCGCCCCCTCGCGCCGAATGCTATTTTCGAGGAGTTCCTCACGAATCGCGTGCAGGCAAGCATCAACGCCTCGCGTCCAGGCATATTCACCGGCGAATCGACCAAGCGCAAAGGAACGGAAACCATTCTGGTTACTGATGGCACAAACATTTTTGCCGTGTGTCACGTGCAGGATACTCCACTGACCCTTTGGAATCCCGGCATCGAATGGGAAAAGCTTACCGGCACACTTTTTCGCACCGCTGACGTTGTTCCCATTCGTTCGTTGTCGTTCCATCTGCAGGACCCGCGCATTGTGTTCGCGCCGTTGACGGCAGCGGAAGCGCGGCAACTCGGCGGCAAAATTTATCGCGCATCGCCTACGCCCTTTAAATTTCAGGATGCAGTGTTGGTTGGAACCACAGAAAATTATTATGGCGAATGCCGATTTGAAATCGATGTGACCGCGCCCGGATACGTGAAACTCGACCGCAGTGTTTTGAAAGGGCTCTTCGGCAAATTTAATCCTTCTCGAGGGGATTTTGTTTTAAGCAAGACGGGCGATTTGTTGGGCATCATGGCCAACAGCACCTATTGTTTGATGCTCCGTAATTTTGATTCCGCCGCGACGTTCCAATTCGGCCCGGACGTGCGCGCCCAACACACCGGCGCAACTTTATCGGAGCTTCACTCCGTAATCCTTCAGATGCCGTTCAAGCTCCAATAAACTCGATAGCCCAAAACTCCCGCTTGTCATTTCAAGTCGCCGGAAGATTGATTCGCAGCGAGACGGATCACGGCGTGTTCGCGCTCATTTGCCAGCGATTTTTACAAATGCCCTACTCTGATTATCTGCTGAAAGATTGGTTTGATGAAACTCCGGCAGAATTGATTGCGCAGAATCCTATCGAAGAGATCATCATTTTTTTCTCCCGATGAAATTATTCTTCAGCTCCAAGTTTCAGAAGTAGATCAACACATTCCTTTGCTTCACCATTCTTAGCCCAAACAAGCGGCGTTTCTTTTTTTTTGTTTTTTGCGTTAATGTCTGCACCATTCTTTACAAGCACTTCGATCAATTCGGGAGTATGGCAAGCTGCATAATGTAGCGGTGTCATATCATTTCCTGTCTGCCTTGCATTGACTTCTGCTTTGCTTGCAATGAGCATTTCGACCAAGTCTTTTTGCTTGTGATATACCGCCCAATGCAAAGCAGTAAATCCGTTATCACTTTTAGATTGAACGTCGGCTCCATTTCTTAAAAGGGACTTAACAATCTCTATGTTTCGACTAAGAACCGCTCGAATTAGAGGAGAGTCTTTTGATTTATTTTTAAAGTTTACGTTAGCCCCCTTTGAAATCAGCCAGTCCACCAAATCTGGACGAGACTTATAAATTGCCCAATGCAACGGAGCCTGTTTTTCCATTATCCTTTGGTTAATTCTCTTCGGATTGGATTCAACAAGTGATTTGACTTTGGCGGTCTGTTCTGGTGTTGCCGGAATATTTTTGTAAGTCGTTCCGAAAACGGTTAGTGAAACAATTACTAACGCAAAGCCAGATAGAGCTATTGGTCGTAACGACATACAATTACCGCCCCAACATTCCCGGCATTCCGCCGCCCATTTTCGACATCATCTTTTGGAACTTGCCCATCTTTTTCATCATCTGCTGCATCTGGGTGAATTTGTTCAGCAGATTGTTCAGCTCGGAAACTTTCACTCCGCTGCCGTTGGCGATGCGCACACGGCGTTTCGCATTCAGGATCGCCGGGTTGCGGCGCTCCTTGAGCGTCATCGCGCAAATCATTCCTTCCATCCGCTTGAACTCCTTTTCCTGCTTGCCCAGATCCGCGCCTTTCAACATGTCCGCCCCACCCGGCAACATCCCGACCACACTCTCGAGTGATCCCATCTTTTTCATCTGGCGCAACTGTTCCAGGAAATCTTCGAGCGTGAATTGCCCTTTGCGCATCTTTTCTTCCATGCGCCGGGCGTCTTCTTCATCGACGGCCTCGACCGCGCGCTCGACCAGGCTGACCACATCGCCCATCCCCAAAATCCGCGACGCCATTCGCTCCGGATGGAACGGCTCAAAATCCTCCAGCTTTTCGCCCACGCCCATGAACTTGATCGGCTTGCCGGTCACAGACTTCATGCTCAAGGCCGCGCCGCCGCGCGCGTCGCCGTCGAGTTTGGTCAGGATGGAGCCTGTGATATTCAGCGCCTGGTCAAAATGGGACGCGACATTCACCGCTTCCTGGCCGGTTGCCGCGTCGAGGACGAGGAGGATTTCCTGCGGCTTGATGAGGTCGCGCAGGCGGACGAGTTCCTGGACGAGCGGTTCGTCGATCTGCAAGCGGCCCGCCGTGTCGAAAATCAACGTGCTGCGATTATTCTGCCGGGCGAAATCCAGCGCCTGCCGCGCGATTTTCAAAACGTCGGTTTCGCCCTTCATAACGAACACCGGCAAATCGAGTTGCCGGCCCAGCGTCGCGAGTTGCTCCATG
>JBKJOA010000330.1:0-4109 GCA_046593365.1 Limisphaerales bacterium | reverse complement strand
ATGTGGTGCTCGGGCGGTTGGACGGCTGTTGCTCACCCGTGGATTTTGATTTCATCGTGCCAACGAATGGGGTCTATGCCTTCCGGTTTCTGTATTGGGAAGGCGTTGGTGGCGGCTTCGCTGAATGGTATTTTGTTAATCGGAAGACGGGTGCGCGGGAGTTAGTCAGGCCGATCGCGCTCGAATCTTCTGCTACGGTAGCTGGCCCTTACACCGTTGAAACTGCGGCAGCAATTGATCCCGGAGCCAAAACAGTATCGGTGGCTCAATCTGGTAATGCGCGGTTTTACCGAATCCGTTCGACCACCGCCTACACTATCAATCAGATCACCTTGTCGGGCGGTAACGTTGTGCTGACTTATCAATGATCAACTTGCGGGAGACCACTGCCTGATTGTGGTTTCCCGCCTGTTTACCCAAACGTTTAACAACCCAACCGAATTGAATAGTACAAACCGCTAAAGTTTATGTGTTCGCATTCATTTAATCTCTCTCGTCCAGTATTCGCTGGAGTTTCATTGTTCGTGTTTCTTTTCCTGCCAGTCGAAGTTAAAGGCCAGGAAGTTACGGACAACTTCAATTCCGGCTCGGATACCGGCTGGCAGCATTACACGCCGACCACTTCCGGAGGCGCGACGCCGACGTACACCTTTCCGACAGTTGGTCCCAACGGAGATCTTGGTTATGAATTGTTTGGTCCGGCGATGAATTGCGAAGGTCTCTTGCAGCGCGGTGCAGCCGTCCGTTCCGAGCAGTATTCAGAGCTTTTCTATTCGGTGGACTTTCTGAATTACGCCCCCACGTATGGATCCGATGCTTTGTTCGGACTCAGAATCAGTGGTTCGCTGGTCCCCCTATCCACGGCGGGTTATTTCATGGGGTATGCTTTGGCTGCCCCACGAAACCGGCAGGCGTTATTCTTAAACCTTGCGTTCACCAGTGAAGTCATCACCAAGTTTGTGGATCCATTTCGTGGCGGGTCTGCTGCCACTGCCGCGTTTCCACCTTCGCGGCCACTGCGCGTTGCCGTTTACGGGAACAACGACTTGTTCAAGTCGGAAATCTACGACCGAACGGACTTGTTGGAGCCGCTGGTGCGAATCAACTACCAGGACTACCAACATGATGAAAGTCAACCCGTTCACACTTCGGGCGCAAATTCACTCGGCTGGCTCAACATCGCGGGTAGTTACGGTTTGAACACGACGACCGATTTTACATTCGACAATTATCATGCCACCGGGATCGGAGGAGCAAAAAACGTCGGGTTTCCCGGTGTAGCGCAGGTTGTAAACCTCAAGCCCGCCCCGCAGACCTTGTTCTATCAACCTCCGGGAGTCGGTAGCAACATCTCGTTTACGGTTACCACATTTACAACCAATCCGATCAACACCAACCAGGTGAAGCTATTTCTCAACGACGTAGACGTTTCCAGTGGTCCTACTGGTCTAAGTTTTACGGAAGTGAGGACGATTCTCGGCACGCCGAACACTAACTTTACCGTGAAGTGGAACGGTACGCTGACGACCAATACCATTTACCATGGACAAATTCAGGCTTTGGACAGCAGCGGCAAAGGTACGACGAACAACTTTTATTTTGACACGTTTAGTTTCTTTAATCCCACCAATCCGGCGAATCCATCAAAGTTTGTGCTGATCGAAGCAGAGGACTACAACTATGGGACTAGCGGCGTTGGGGGTCAATTTCAGGATTATCCACTGGTATCCGGAACCGATGACAGCACGCTCTCGCAGCAAGGTCTTCTTCAGGTTCCGACCGACCATCATCCGCACGAAACGCTTGGACCTCAAGTCAACGGCGCAGGAGTGGGTTACTATAACGGATACGATGGATCGAGTGAAAACCCATCAACTGCCACACCCAAGTCTGACATCGTAGGAATTCCGGACGTTGATTATCATGTAAACAACAATAATCCGAATAAGAATTACAACGACAAGGATGTATTGATCCAAGCCCACCAATACCGCAGTCAGGACGGGGTCGTTACGATTCAAGGCACCAAGGGGGGCGGGTTTGACACACCGAGATCGTATCGTTCGAACCTCGTCAATAACGCTGTGCCAAGTGGACTTTCCTACGTGCCCGACTATATCATCAGTGACATGGATGCCGGAGATTGGCTGAATTACACTCGCACCTTTCCAACTACAAATTATACCGTTTATCTGCGCGCTTCCAGCGAAGGCCGACAAGATGTGCGTTTCGATGAAGTTACGAGTGATCGCACCCAAACTAATCAAACCACCGCCCTGCGAGGTCAATTTCTTGTGCCCAACACGGAAAGCTGGACACGCTGGCGCTATGTGCCGCTGACTGATGGCGCGGGCAATGTTCAGACCCTCAGTCTGTCGGGAGTACGGACGCTGCGGTTAACCGCCAACGAGGTGAGGAGGGACCACCAACTCATCGAGCTAGGCGATCTGCAGTTTAACTGGATGCTTTTGGTACCCACTAATGGAGCGGTTTCGTCCAAGCCTTGGATTGCTTCGGCGAAACCATCCAAGAACTCTGTGAATTTTGATCCGGCGGGGACGGTTAAGATCGTGATTCTAAACCGCGGCACGGCGGTGGTGCCGGGCGGTATCCAATTACGATTTGATGGCGCGAATGTGACCAGTTCCGCCACTATTACAGGAAGCACCACCGAAGGTCCGGGAGCGACGGTAAGTTATGTTCCGGGGTTGTTGCAGCCAAATTCCACCCACAATTTGAGCGTGGTTTATGGGGACGGTTCAACGACTCAATCCAACTACTGGACTTTCACGGTGGACAATTTGCCTCTGATTCCACTGGGCCATGCGCTCGGTGGCGCTCCCGACCCGGCTTTCACCGTTCAAGTACATAAAGCCACCAACAATGTGTCCCAGACCTGTAACATCGCACTTGTTACTCCTGCTGGTTCTACCACCGTTGAATTTGACCCATTTGAGTTCTCAAACCAGCGTGCTGAGCGACAGTTGGCAGGTCAGATGATTGATACAGACACTACGGCACCGTTCCCGAACGAAGCAGTCGGGACCGATCCCGGCCTGACCACCAATGGGATTTACGCCGCATCAGTGATCAATTTTCAGCAGTGCGGCGGAGCGGGCAACAGCTATGCCGACGCCGGCTTCTTCACCGGGGACACCAATTTCCCTGGTATCCTCCCATCAATTTACTGCAATGGAACCGCAGGAACCTTAGAGCCGAACCACTTTGCCATCGCGGCGAGTATTAAACTCTCGCTGTCGCCCGGAGTATATCGCATGGGGGTGAATTGCTTGCAGCACGACAAAGACACTTTCAAAGTGACCACCGTCCCTGCGACGGGCACAGAACTCTACCTGGCCAGCTCTGAAGATTATCCCGGTACCGCCACCGATGGTCAGTTTGAATTTGTTGTGCAGACATCCGGCCTTTATAAGTTTCGACTGTTATATGGGAACGATAAAGATTCATCCGACCTTGAATGGTATTGGGTCAATCGAAGCAATGGCGTCCGAACTTTGGTGACACCGACACCGCAGCTTCTGTCATCGGCCACCGTTAACGGGTCATATTCCCTAGAAACAACTGCAGGTTTCGACCCAGTAGCGAAGACCATCACCGTGGCGAGATCCGGCAACTCGCGCTTCTACCGGCTGAGCGCGTCGTCCGCGTTGAATATTACGAACATCACTTTGTCGGGCGGTAACGTCGTGCTGTTTTACCAATAACTGACGTTCCTTCCGGCGTTGCGCGGTCTGGGTGGGCCGCGCGACTGGGGGTGGCAATGCACAGCACGCATTCCACTGCGGGAGGCCATATCTGGGGTGGTCTCCCGCTTTTTAATTTTGAAAAGCAATGGGTAAAAAAGTGGTAATATTTTCAAAATTCTTAGTTAATCCCGAATTCTGAATTAGTCGGGAACAGGCGGTGTAGCGGCAGGCGTCATCGCCTGCCGTAAAGGCGGGGCGTCCCGCCCGGCGGATCAGCGCACGAACGATCATTGCGTTGGAATTTCAGAACCGCTGAAACATCTGACCTTTCTTTCCGGGCGGCGAGACGCCAGCCCTCTGCGGCAGGCGGGGACGCTCGCCGCTACTTCGGCATTCGGGTTC
>JBKJOA010000085.1:0-3619 GCA_046593365.1 Limisphaerales bacterium | reverse complement strand
CGGCGTCATTTTGTGGCCGGACTGTCTCTCGTATTCGGCGGACATGTGTTTGCTGAAAGCTTCGATGGCGTCCCGTTTGATTAGATTGATCGTCGCGCCGCCGAAACCGCCGCCGGTCAGACGCGCGCCAAGTGTGGCGGGATGTCGTCGCGCAATTTCCACAAGAAGGTCGAGTTCCTTCGTGCTGTTGCCAAAATAATCGCGCGAGCTTTCGTGGCTTTGAAACATGTATTGACCAAACTGCGCAAAATCATCTTCGCGCAACGCCTTCCCGCCAAAAATCACGCGCTGAATTTCGCCGACGATGTGATAGGCGCACTGATATTCGCGATTGGTCAGCTTTGATTTGTTGTCCGCGAGCATTTTGAAATCGACGGCGCGCAGCGCTTTCACGCCAATTTTGGTCGCGGCATTTTCGCACATTTGGCGGAGTTCATTGTATTCCCCGCCGACGAGCGAATGCTTCACGCCGGAGTTACAAATTAAAATCGCGATGTCTCCAATCATCGGAACGTGATCGACGCTCAACCGCTGGCAATCAATTTCCATCGCGTGAAATTGTTTTCCGAACAGGGACGAAATCTGGTCGAGAATCCCGCTTTGGACGCCGACGTATTGGTTTTCCGCACGCTGACAAAGTTTGGCGAGATTGAGTTTTTCTTCGAGATACAGGGCGCGGAGTTCGCCTTTTGTATCGCGTTTTGGCGGAACCGTCGAGCCGGTGTCGGTAATCGTGCAGGGATAAAGTTGTCGAACGGTCAGCGCCGTCGCGACTTCGAGCGCGGCAGAACTGCTCATGCCCGCGCCCATCGGAACGGTACCATGAATTGCTGCATTGAATCCGCCGAAATGCGCGCCGTGTTTTCGAAGTTGTTCCAAAACACCCTTGACGTAATCAGCCCACGGCGCGGCGGGATTTTTGCTCAAGTCGCTGATGGAAAATTTTTCCTTTCCAGGAAATACGGAGGAAGCGAGTTCGATGCAACCATCGTTGCGCGGCGATGATGCGGTGAAAATGTATTTGTCCACCGCCAGCGACAGGACGAGGCCTTGATTGTAATCGGTGTGGTTGCCGAGCAGTTCGAGTCGTCCCGGCGCTTTAACGACGTGAGTCGGGGTGCAAGAAAAATTTTCTTTGAAAAAATTCTGAACGCGGAGCATTTCGGTTTCCTGTGTCCCGGTTTTCATCGTCTTGGTTTATTTGCCACACGTTTGGCGTTTGTCATTCCCGAAGATTTTTACCAAAAACCCTGAGTCACAAAATTTTCGGCGGAAGAAGAGGAGGGATCGGTGAATTTTTTCGCGTGGACTTGACGATCTCAATGCTCGTGAAAAGCGACCAACTCCATGCAATCAAACAAAGCCCGAAACCGACTGCCCCGATCCACCAATGATCAAATCGCACCGCATTAAATTCTTGCGAACTGGTTCCCACGTCGAAGAGCAACTTGATTTGGTGAAAAATGAACCAGCAAGTGTAACCGGTTGCCACGAAAAAACCGACGAGCGACAAAGCGGCTTGCGTGAATCCAATTTTTTTGCCCGCAAAAATGGTGCCGAGACCTGGAAACGCGAGTTGGTTGACCATCAAACACCGCCATGCTTCGGAACGGTTTCGCGGCGGATGAATGAAGTCGAACATTTAATCTTTGAACGGACGGCCTTGCGCGTCGGTCGTGATCGTTGTCCCCGCGATGATTAAAATTCCTTCGATCAAACCCCAAATCGAGCCGATGCCAAAAGTGCAAATGGTGACAATAATTTGAACAACGCCAATTGTGGTGTAGCCCAGATAAAACCGATGCACGCCTAGGCCGCCTAAAAAAATTCCGAGCAGCCCGGCGGTGAGTTTGGATTTGCGTTCGTCAAATGGAGCGAGTACGGGCGGCGCGGAATATTGGCCTAAAGGAGTCGGCGCAGGCTGGCTTCCAAACTCGGGAAAAGACGAAAGCGGTTTCCAGTCCGTACTCCCTTCCGATTGCACGAGCGTGCTGGAATTCGCGCGTCCTTCAGCGATCCAGCTTCGGAGTTGGTCGGCAGAAATCGGACCATATTGTTTTCCGTCAGTTCCAATGATTTTGAACATAGTTTTTTCTTTTGTTTAGGGAATTGCGCGCAAATTTCTTAAAACGGTAAATAGAATTAGTCCAGCAACTAAAATCCAAGGCCACACTCTATTTGCGTCCAACTTCTTTCGTTGATTGGGACACATCAAAAAAATTACTGCCGCAGGCAAAAGCAAAACGAACACAGGATTGAAAACCAACGCTTCCTTAAAGTTTCCATGCAGCAATTGATGCGTGGCCCGCAACGAACCGCAACCGGGACAATCCAGGCCGGTGAGCGAATGAAAGATGCAACGCGGATAAAATCCATATTGCGCCGGAGAAAAAAAATAGAGCAGCGCCATCACCGTCAGAGCAGCGAGCGCCACTGTCCCTTGAATCACAAAATGCGTTTTTGCGCCTGGCGTTTCCACAACCCGGTTGTGCCAAACGCCGGACTAAGGGTCAAGCTCGCGAAAAAAAACTGGAATCCATCGGGCGACTGCCTAACATCGCCACACATTTCGGTTCGCGAATTCATGAAAGCAAAAATCATTGTTACACCCAAAAAAGCAGTCCTCGATCCGCAAGGGAAAACCGTCCAAAATGCCCTCGAACATATGGGCTACAAAGGCGTTGGCGCGGTGCATGTCGGAAAATATCTGGAGATCGAATTGCCCGATGGCGACAAAGACTCGTGGCGCAAACAAATCGACGATGCGTGCCACAAAATTTTAAGCAACCCGGTGATTGAAGATTACAAATTTGAAATTGTGGATTGAATCGTGGAGACGCAGAGACGCGGAGTGGAAAGAAATGCATGTTGAAGCATCTTCTCCGCTTCTCCGCTTCTCCCCGGTAAAATAAAATATGAATTTTGCTGTTCTTCAATTTCCCGGTTCCAATTGCGATCAAGATGTCGTTCACGTTTTAAATAATGTGCTCGGCCATTCCGCGCGGCTGGTCTGGCACAAAGAAAATTCTCTCGGCGATGCTGATGCGGTTTTTATTCCCGGCGGATTCAGTTACGGCGATTATTTGCGCACCGGCGCGATTGCCCGTTTCAGCCCGATCATGCAAGCGGTGCAAAATTTTGCGGCGAACGGCGGTCACGTTCTCGGCATTTGCAATGGATTTCAAATTCTTTGCGAAGCGGGACTTTTGCCGGGCGCGTTGATTCGTAATCGCTCGCTGCAATTTCGCTGCGAAAATGTGTTCCTGAAAACGCCGACTCCTGATTCGCCATTCACGAACAAAATTTCGCGGCAAACGGCGGCCACGTCCTCGGCATCTGCAACGGATTTCAAATTCTTTGCGAAGCAGGACTTTTGCCCGGTGCATTGATTCGTAATCTCTCCTTGCAATTTCGATGCGAAAATATTTTTCTGAAAACAGCGATAAACGATTCGCCGTTCACGAACAAAATTCCTACTGAAAAACTTTTACGCGTTCCGATTGCTCACGGCGAAGGCTGCTATTTCGCGGACGAAACGACTTTGGAAAATCTGAAAGCAAAAAAGCAAATTCTCTGGCAATACGTGAATGAAAAAGGAGAACTGACCGAGCAATCCAAT
>JBKJOA010000078.1:0-4869 GCA_046593365.1 Limisphaerales bacterium | reverse complement strand
CAGGATGTTCAGCACCCGTTTCAAGTTGTAGGCCAGCACGGTCAAACTCATCTCCGCGCGCACGGCTTCCAGTCCTTTGCACAGGAAGTAGCTCATCCCCATCCCCCGCTTGATCGTCCCGAAGGGATGTTCCACCAGCGCTTTCCCGGACTTCATGATGTGCGGATGCCGCTTCACCCGCCGGGCCAGCAAATCAATGCTTTCCAAATGGCGCGAAATTTCTACTCTTACTCACACGCACATGAAAATAATTGCTTATCTCTGTCTCGCTTTTGCCTTAGCCAGCTCATCCCTTTGCGCCGCCGACAAAAAAATTGTTTTGGTCGCCGGAAAAATGAGCCACGGGCCGGGTGATCACGAGTTCAATGCTGGCGTGCAACTGCTCCACAAGTGTTTGCAAAACCAACCTGGCGTTTCCAGTGCGTTTTACCTCGATGGCTGGCCCAAGGACCCGCGCGCCTTTGATAATGCGGACACAATTTTATTCTTCATGGACGGCGGTGGCGGCCACCCGATCATTCAAGAGGATCATTTGAAAATCATTGGCGATCTGATGAAGAAAGGCGTGGGCCTCGTGTGCGTGCATTATGCCGTCGAGGTGCCGAAGGATAAAGGCGGGCCTGAGTTTCTCGATTGGATTGGCGGTTACTACGAAGACCACTTTTCCACGAACCCTCACTGGGTCGCCGATGTTAAAAGCCTTCCCAACCATCCCATCACGCGTGGTGTGAAACCATTCGCCGTCAACGATGAGTGGTATTACAACATGCGTTTTCGCCCAGAGATGAAAGGCGTTACGCCGATCCTGGTGGCGCAACCAAACGATGAAACGCGCTTGGGCAAATCCTCTTCTCCACGCGGTCCGTATCCGCACATTGTCGCCGACAAGGGACGCGATGAAGTGCTGGCGTGGGCGGTGGAGCGTCCCGATGGCGGCCGTGGTTTTGGTTTCACAGGAGCACACTTTCATAAAAATTGGGGTGACGAGAATTTCCGAAAGCTGGTGCTCAACGCGCTTCTTTGGACGGCAAATGCGGACGTGCCCGAGAAGGGCGTGGAATCTAAAATCACCGATGAAGATTTAAAACAGAATCTGGATCCGAAAGGCGAAAAAAAAAAGGTAAGTGAAGTAAAGCCGCCGCTAACGCCCGCCGCTTCAGCCGAAGACAGATATGGTTTTGAGGCCGCGCAGAAGTTTTTGAAAACGGCCACCATCGCCGATGGATTGGAGGCAACGGTTTTTGCAGTGGAGCCGATGTTGCGCAATCCAACGGACATTGACATTGATGCCCGTGGGCGCGTTTGGGTTTGCGAAGGGGTGAACTATCGAAGCAGCTTCAAAGCGTGGGGAAATTTGGACCCGGCAGGAGATCGAATCGTGATTCTCGAAGACACGAATGGCGACGGCGTGGCGGATTCAGCGAAAACATTTTATCAAGGGACGAACATCAACGCGGCGCTGGGGATTTGTGTGCTGGGCAATAAAGTCATCGTTTCCTGTTCGCCGAACATCTTAATTTTTACCGACACCGATGGGGATGACAAAGCCGACAAAACAGAAATTTTGTTCAGCGGAATCAGCGGCTTCGATCACGATCACGGCGTCCACGCGATGATTTTTGGCCCCGACGGAAAATTGTATTTCAACTTTGGAAATGCTGGCGGTCAGCTCAAGGATAAAAATGGAAATCCGGTGATTGATTTGGAAGGGAACAAAATCGCCGACAAAGGTTCTGCCTATCGGCAAGGGATGGTGTTCCGCTGCAATCTCGATGGAACTGGAGTTGAAGTTCTGGGAAATAATTTTCGCAATCCGTATGAAGTGGCGGTGGATTCATTCGGAACGATTTGGCAATCCGATAATGACGACGACGGCAATCGCGGCGTGCGGATCAATTACGTGATGGAGCACGGAGCTTTTGGTTATACCGATGAAATGACGGGCGCAGCCTGGAAAGAAAAACGGACGAACCTCGAGGAAGACATCCCACGGCAACATTGGCACCAGAATGATCCGGGTGTGATTCCAAATTTGCTCGTCACTGGAGCGGGATCACCTACTGGAATCGCGATCTATGAAGGCAAATTATTGCCCGAAAAGTTTCGCAACCAAATGATTCATTGCGATGCAGGGCCACGAGTGGTCCGTAGTTATTCGGTCAAACCGGATGGCGCGGGTTACAAGGCAGAGGTGAATGATATTATTTCGAGCGAGGATGCGTGGTTTCGTCCGTCCGATGTTTGTGTCGCGCCGGACGGTTCAATTTATATTTCGGACTGGAACGATGCTGGCGTGGGTGGACACAACATGGCGGACCACGAATTCAAAACGATGAAGGGCCGCATTTATCGAATCGCTCCAAAAGGCCATCAGCCATCCGTTCCGCAAATAAATTTCACGACCATCGCCGGCGGCACGAGAGCTCTCCAATCTCCGAACCTTGCGACACGCTATCTGGCCTGGGACGAATTAAATGCACTCGGTAACAGAGCTGAAAAGGAATTGATCAAACTATGGAAAAGCGACGACCTGCGGATGCGCTCTCGCGCGTTGCACCTTCTGGCACGAGTCAAAGGCAAAGAAAAGAAGTATGTCGAACAAGCTTTGCACGATAAAAATTCCGACTTGCGCATCGCCGGTTTGCGCATCGCGGGAGAACGCAAATTGGCATTGATCCCCCTGGTAAAATTGCTGGTGAAAGATGCGAATCCGCAGGTTCGCCGGGAATGCGCGATCGCGTTGCGGCATAATTCGTCACCTGAAGCCGCGAAACTTTGGGCGCAACTCGCGCAGCAGCACGATGGAAAAGATCGTTGGTATCTGGAAGCGCTCGGCATTGGCGCGGATAAACAAGAGGATGTTTTTTTCCAGGCCTGGCTGAATTTAGTTGGCGAAAAGTGGAACACCCCGGCGGGGCGCGATATAGTCTGGCGTTCACGCTCAGCGAAAGCGCCAGACTTTCTGGTAAAAATAATCCGCGACACGAACACGCCTACAGCAGAGCGTGCCCGTTATATTCGTGCCTTGGATTTTATCAAAGGAACCGAAAAGGATAATGCTTTGGTCAATCTGTTGGATCTTACCCTGCCTTAGTTCAAAGAAGTCAGCCCAATTTATTTACTTTTGCGGCGAAAACAAAATCGCTTTCCGTCAACCCGTCAATTTTGTGCGTCCATAGCGTGAGTTTTACTTTGCCCCAAGCGAGATAAATGTCGGGATGATGTTGGACGCGCTCCGCCAGCTTGCCGACTTTGTTGGTGAAGGCGAGTGCTTTGAGAAAATCTTTAAATTGGTATTCCCGTTCGAGGTGATGCCCTCTCACGATTTTCCAGCCACTTCCCAGTTTGTTGGACAATCTTTTTAGTTCAACTCCTTTGACTGGCGCAGTGGCGTTTTGGCAAGGCACACATCCTTCTTCCGACAATTTTTTTTCCGCTAATTTCATAAACCTGACTTTCTTTTTTTATCTTGTTCGCGGTGACGACTTCTACTTTACCTTCGCGTTGATAAATGACAACTGGCGCAAAAAACTTTCCCGCATGGCGTCGTCGATCCCCGGAGCAAGTTGCGCGGGCGTGCTAAGGCGGGCGCGATTAGATTCAGCGACTTCGTATCCGCCTTCCGGCAACATTTGAGCTGTGGGCAAATAACCAAGTCCTTCCTGGCAATAGCCCCACGGCACAATTTTTTTCCCCGGGAGCCACTGGGATACTTTCGCGCGCCATTCCACGCACGGTTCACCGGCGAAATAGCAAACCCATTGATTTTCAGCGAGGCGAATCAAGCCGACCGGCCACGCGTCGCCCTGTGAAAATCCATATCCTGAGTCGTAACAGGACAACCAATATTCGCTGACGGCTGTAAGATATTTGTTGGTCTTCGCGGCAGCTTCCGTCCCCATTTTTTCGTAATAATTGCGCTCTGGCGGTTTGTCGCGTGGTAAGAAAGGTCGATCCCCCGCGCCCGCAAGATTTAAGGAAAGGACTTCACCATTTTTTTTCAGTGCGGCGAAAACGTCATTAGCCAGATCAGTTCCGATCTTCTCCAAATCATCTGGAGTTGGAGGGCGAAAGCGATTGTTTTTTAAATCGGCAACCACACGCGGACGAACGTCGCCCGCGAAACCTTGCACAAATTGTGTATGAACTTTTCCGCCGAGCTTTTCGCGAATGACATTTCTGACGACACCGGGAAAATCCGCTGATATTGCGGCGAGGGCAAAACCATAAACGAGGACCGGATGACACGCGTAAGAAAAAATCACAGCGGGAGCATTTCCATTTTCCGGTGAAATTTTCATGACCCAAACCTTGTCGTCGAACGGCCCGGTTGCGTCGGGAAGAAGGCTGCGGGCACCTTGTTTATTTTTCCCTCGCCGATTGATTCCCACTTCCGAAGTTCCTTCAAACACTTCGACTTTCACGGGCTTCATGGCTTTCGCAGCAGCGCGTGTCGCGGAAATTATTTTTTGTTCGAGCGTTTTGAAATATTCGACTTCAATTTCCGGCGCAGGCCCGACGCCCGCCATCAAACTGCGGATCATATACGGTCCGCTGTGAGTGTGGGAACAATTGAGAACCACGAGGTTCCAAGGCACACCAAGTTCGTGCACAATATCAAGGCGGATTTTTTCACTCAGTTCGTGCGCCATGCCGATCAGGTCAAATGAAACCAAAACAAACCCGGTTCCTTTGGCATCCTTTAGGTAAAGCACTTGAGCAAAAAGCGGGTCAATTATTTTTTTAGAAGCCGTCGAAGGTGCACCTCGTCCACCCAACGCAATTCCCAACGGCGGCGTGATTTCGATTTCTGCCCAACCGGCCGACGCACCGGAGGTCACTTTCGTTTCGGCAGCTTGCACTCCGACG
>JBKJOA010000470.1:0-2711 GCA_046593365.1 Limisphaerales bacterium | reverse complement strand
AAGTTTTCCAATCTTTTCGTCAGCCAAAACTTCTTTGTAGCCGATTTCGCCTTTCAGATCTTCGATCACTTTTTTCGCCTTGAGCAAATCGGGTTTGTCCACGGTGAAGGACAAATCAGTCGCGGGCGTGCCGGCGTTGTGACTGACGTTTTGCACGATCATATCCACGTTGAGGTTCGCGTCGGCGAGGGCTTTGAACACATGGGCGGCGACGCCCGGTTTGTCCGGCACGGCAACGAGCGTGACTTTGGCCTGATTTTTGTCGAGCGAGACGCCGCGAATCACGACGCCTTCCATGCTGAGAGTTTCTTCTTTCACAATTGTTCCTGGGTTATTGTTCAAACTAGAGCGGACTTCAAACACGACGCCGAATTTTTTCGCAAATTCCACTGAGCGCGATTGCATCACCTTCGCGCCAAGCCCGGCGAGTTCCAACATCTCGTCGTAGGAAATTTCGGGAAGTTTTTTCGCGCTTTTCACAATGCGCGGATCAGCGGTGTAAACGCCGTCAACGTCCGTGTAAATCTGGCAAAGGTCAGCCTTCAACGCCGCTGCGAGCGCAATCGCAGTCAAATCAGAACCGCCGCGACCGAGCGTGGTGATTTGGCCTTCCATTGTTTGCCCCTGAAAACCGGCGACGATGACGACGCATCCTTCGTCGAGAAGTTTATGAACATGCTGCGGCGTGATGTTTTTAATCTTCGCCTTGGTATGAACGCCGTCGGTGACGATGCCCGCTTGCGCGCCAGTCAACGAAGTCGCGGACAGTCCAAGGGCGTGAAGCGCAATACTTGTAAGCGCAATAGTTTGTTGTTCGCCCGTCGCCAAAAGCATGTCCATCTCGCGGTCGTTCGGCAACGGCATGATTTCCTTCGCCATCTTGATCAAGCCATCGGTCACACCGCTCATCGCCGAAACGACAACAACAACCTGATCGCCTTGGTCGCGATATTTTTTGACGCGGGCAGCAACGTTTTTTATCCGCTCAGGATTTGCGACCGAAGTGCCACCGTATTTTTGAACAATAAGTGCCATGAATTTTTAGTGATCTCATTTAATGCAGGTTGGCTTATATCGACGTCACACTGCCGACCAGCCAAAGGAACTAACGATTCGTTCCACAATTTGGCGACGGCGAATGGGGGAAACCGATCCCCGCCGTTGGCTCAAATCTGATTTCGACACGTCATAGATCAAATCGCATTTACAAAGGGTGGCCCAATCCAATCCGTCCGCTTCATCCAAAATCACTTCGTTAACTTCAGCGGCCCGACGGGCGCGTTGCGTGGAGCAAAGCAACACGTTCACGGTCGGCTTTGCCGTGATGCGCGCCGGATGCGACACGATCACCGCCGGATGTTTGCCTTCGGGAAATTCCCAGGAAAAGATGTCCCATTGTTTCATTCGTTAAACTGGGGCGATCGGCGGCGCGAAGCGCGCGTGGCGGCAACTTCCGTCGCTGCTTCGTTTTTTTGCCGGCGATAAGCGCGCAACAACGCTCGGTCTGAAATCACCGGAGAATTCAGATAGCCAAATTCCTTTTCCTCGAGCAATCGCAACCCCGCCCTCACCACTTCGCTGCGATTATTGTAGCGTCCCGAATGAACCAGCCGGTTGATAATGTCATCGGCATAATTTGTCAGCGTGTGTGCCATGAATCGATCTTACGATAGATGCCAACTAATGACAACAGTCTTTTGCTCTATCCTAAAAAAATTAAGGCCCAAAATAAACCGAAGAGTCAACGGCGATGTCTTTCGATTAAATATTCCCTAAACTTTTCATAGTTCGCTTGCATGCGGTCGAAGTCTTCGGGCATTTGGTTCATTACTTCCATCGGAGCCGGCACATCCGGTGAGAAGCCGATGGTCTTTTCAATTTCTTCGGGGAATTTCGCGGGATTTGCGGTTTCTAAAATCACGACCGGAACGCCGTTTGTTTGGAGTTCCGCCTTCAGGCGGTCCGAACCGGCTAAAGCCGGAACTCCGAGCCGTTCTGCTTCAAGCCAATCGAGGAAGCCACGCCAGGCGACTGCGCCGTGCGCTTCCAGAAGTAACTCGTATTTGTTCCACACTTCGCGAATGGTGTCGCGCGTGCGCTCGTCGGAAACGGAACTGGAAAATATATCGCGCCGCAGCGCTGCGAGGTCGGGCATTTGATGAATCTTTCCAGTCTCATCCATGCGCCCGCCATAAACGGCAACGAGTCGCGCGAGATTGCTCGGATGGCCGACGTTCATCGCGTTGGAAACGGAATTGCGGGACGGCGAAATTTTTTGGTATTCGCCGGTTTCGAGGAAACGCGGAAAGGCGTCGTTGGCATTGACTGGCGCAATCAATTTTTTGATCGAGAGACCCATTTGTTTTGCAACGACAGCGCCCATCATGTCGCCGAAATTTCCGCTCGGAACGGAGAAGACGATTGGCTCGCCCGGTTTTGCGACGCGTGATGCGGCGTAAAAATAATAAACACTTTGCGGCAAGAGACGTCCGATGTTGATGGAGTTCGCAGAGGAAAGTGGAATGTGTTGCAACGCCGGATCGGCGAAAGCGCGTTTCACCATTGCCTGACAATCGTCAAATTTGCCATCGATGGCCACGGTGCGGACGTTGTCAGCGAGCGTGGTCATCATCTTCCGTTGCGAGCGGCTCACTTCATCAAACGGAAACAGCACGATCACGCGCACACCGGGAATTTTATGAAATGCGTGT
>JBKJOA010000370.1:0-6344 GCA_046593365.1 Limisphaerales bacterium | reverse complement strand
ATTTTGTCGGGAACATTTCAAGGCAAAACTCTCGGCACTCCCATTTCCATGTGGGTGAAGAACGAGGATCAACGCTCGGAAGCGTATGCAGAAATGGCGACGAAATATCGGCCATCGCACGCGGATTACACTTACGACGCGAAGTTCGGGATTCGCAATTGGCAAGGTGGCGGACGAACCAGCGCCCGTGAAACCATCGGTCGTGTTGCCGCTGGGGCAATTGCAAAGAAGATTCTTCGTGAGCGTTTCGGTGTGGAAATTTTGGCCTACGTTAAACAAGTCCAGCGCATCATCGCCGAGGTGAATCCGGAAACTGTGAAGTTCAAAGAGGTTGAATCCAACATGGTTCGCTGCCCGAATACTGCCACGGCGGAAAAAATGATTCGGCTCATCGAACGCACGCGGAAAGCAGGCGATAGCATCGGCGGAATTATTGAAGGCGTCGCGCGCGGGGTTCCGGCTGGCTGGGGCGAACCAGTGTTTGATCGTCTGGAAGCCGAACTCGCCAAAGCGATGTTGAGCCTGCCCGCTTCCAAAGGATTTGATATTGGCTCCGGGTTCGGCGGAATTCTACTGACGGGCCGGGAACACAACGATCTCTTTCGCATGAAAGGCGGCAAAGTTCGCACGTTGACGAATCGGTCTGGAGGAATTCAGGGTGGAATTTCCAATGGCGAAACGATTTATTTTCGAGTCGCTTTCAAGCCGGTTGCGACCGTGATGCACGAGCAGCAAACCGTGGACAGCGACTTACAAAATACCACTTTGAAAGGGCGCGGACGCCACGATCCCTGCGTGCTCCCTCGCGCCGTGCCGATGGTCGAAGCGATGACCGCGCTGGTTTTGGTGGATCATGCGTTGCGATTCAAAGCACAGTGCGGCTGACCATTTTTAAAATTGAGGATTTTTTGCTGCGTGTGAAGCGCGCCAACCTGCCCAGTTTTGAACTGCAAGGTTTTCTTTGACTCTCCCCTGCCCTTTGTTAAATTCGCCCCTCACTTTTCTGCGGATTTTCCAAAAGAATAACAACAAAATGCAGTTTACTTATGGCATCTAAATCGAACAAATACGTTTATACTTGGGGCAACAAAAAAGCGGACGGCGACGGTTCTATGAAACCACTCCTCGGGGGCAAAGGTGCGAATCTCGCGGAAATGACCCGGATTGGTCTCCCTGTTCCTCCTGGATTTACGATCACGACCGAGGTTTGCACTTATTTCTACGCGCACAAAAAAACGTATCCAAAAGAACTGCAAGGTCAGATGGCTTCGGGCGTTGCCAACATGGAACGGATCATGGGTTGCAAATTCGGTGACGCGAAAGCGATGCCGTTGCTCGTCGCGGTTCGCTCCGGCGCGCGCGATTCCATGCCGGGCATGATGGATACAATTCTGAATCTCGGGCTGAATGATCAAACGGTTCTCTCACTCGCCGCTGCGACAAAGAACGAGCGTTTTGCGTGGGATTGCTATCGCCGTTTCATTCAAATGTATGGCGACGTGGTGATGGGCGTGCAAAAGCGCGCGGACGAAGATCATGAACCGTTTGAAATGGTGATCGAGAAGCTTAAAGAGGAAATGTTTCCGAGCAAACACGATGTTCAAGATACCCAGCTTGATGTGGCAAGTTTGAAAATTCTTGTCCACCGTTTCAAGGAACTGGTTCAGCATCGAACTAACAAAAAATTTCCAAACAATCCCTGGGATCAACTCCGTGGCGCGGCCAGCGCCGTGTTCGGTTCCTGGATGAATGATCGCGCCACGGTTTACCGTCGCAAATACAATATTCCCAGCGAATGGGGAACGGCAGTCAATGTGCAAGCGATGGTTTACGGAAACACCGGCGAAACCTCAGGGTCTGGCGTCGCGTTCACTCGTAATCCAGCGAATGGCACGAACGAATTCTACGGCGAATTCCTGATCAATGCACAGGGCGAGGACGTTGTCGCAGGTGTGCGCACACCTGAACCGGTTTTGGAATTGAAAAAGCAGATGCCAAAATCCTATGCAGAACTGATGAAGGTTCGCGGCATTCTGGAAAAACATTTCAAGGACGTTCAAGACATCGAGTTCACGATTCAAGAAGGAAAGTTGTTCATGCTCCAGACGCGCAACGGCAAGCGCACCGCCATGGCCGCGCTTAAGTTCTCGATGGACATGGTCAAAGAGAAACTCATCAACTGGGAAACCGCCATCTTGCGCAACCCGGCGGATCAACTCGAGCAGCTTCTCGCGCCCGTGTTTAATCTCGTCGAGGTGAAGAAAGCAAAAGTCATTGCAACCGGACTCCCCGCTGGTCCAGGCGCGGCCACCGGCCAGATCTATTTCAACGCCGATCGCGCTGTCGCCGCTGCTGGCAAAGGTGAAAAAGTTCTTCTCGTCCGCATCGAAACTTCACCGGAAGATTTGCGAGGCATGATTGCAGCCGAAGGCATTCTTACAGCACGAGGAGGAGTCAGTTCGCACGCCGCACTCGTCGCCCGGCAGATGGGTAAAGTTTGCGTTTGCGGAGCAGCCGCGCTTCATGTCGATTACAACAAGAAAACGGTGAGCGTGAGTGGGCAGATTTTTAAGGAAGGCGACTTCCTTTCGATCGACGGCACAGCGGGAACGGTTTACGCGGGCCAGATCGCAACCTCCCCTTCTGAAATTATTGCGGGTCTCATCGGCCATGACAAAGCTGCGCAGAAAACTGAGAAGTTCAAAAACTTCGCGCAACTGATGAAGTGGTGCAATCAGGCGACGCGCATGCAAGTCCGCACGAACGCGGATAACCCTGAACAAACCGCCAACGCGATTGCGTTCGGCGCGACGGGCATCGGCCTTTGCCGCACGGAACACATGTTCTTCGAGGGAAATCGTATCGATGCAATGCGCGAAATGATATTGGCCGAGAACACGGATGATCGAAAAAAGGCGCTGAAGAAATTGCTTCCGTATCAACGCGAAGACTTCATTGGCATGTTCAAGGAATTGAAGGGGTTCCCCGCGACGATTCGTTTTCTCGATCCGCCTTTGCACGAATTTTTGCCACATGATCACGGCGCGCAAAATGAATTGGCAAACACACTCAATGTGCCGGTTGAGAAAATCACCAAGCGTGTTCACGAATTGCACGAGTTCAATCCAATGCTCGGACATCGCGGTTGCCGTCTCGGAATTGTTTATCCGGAAATTTCGGAAATGCAGGCGCGCGCCGTTTTTGAAGCCGCCGCAGAAGTGCAGAAGAAGGGAATCAAAGTAAAACCTGAGATCATGATTCCGTTGGTGGGTTTTCCGAAAGAACTGCAATTGCAATTGGAAGTCGTCCAAAGTGTCGCAGTTGAAGTCGCCAAAGAAAAGAAAACGAAATTCAATTATCTCGTCGGAACGATGATTGAAATTCCTCGCGCCGCGCTGGTGGCGGACGAAATCGCGAAGGATGCTCAGTTCTTCAGCTTCGGCACCAACGATCTGACGCAAACCGCGCTGGGGATGAGCCGCGACGATTCTGGCTCATTCCTGCCGTCGTATCAGGAAAACGAAATCGTAAAGCAAAATCCGTTTGCGTCCATTGACCAGGATGGCGTTGGTAAATTGATGCAAATTGCCGTTGAACTTGGGCGTAAAACCCGGCCTGACATCAAGCTCGGCATTTGCGGTGAACACGGCGGCGAACCGACCAGCGTGAAGTTCTGTCACCGTATTGGTTTGGCTTACGTTAGCTGTTCACCGTTCCGGGTTCCAATTGCTCGACTCGCTGCTGCCCAAGCTGCTCTGGAAGAAAAGAGAGCGGTGAAGAAGAAATAGTTTTGTTCAGAAACACAAAGCCGCTGGAAACCCCGGCGGCTTTTTTGTTTAGGTAGAATCAAATCAATGCTTTCGGCAATTCAATCCAGAAACAACTTCCTTCGCCGGGAACCGATCTGCTGCATCGTTTCACTCCGTTCCTTAAAAACAAGTTTGGAATCCGGGTGCAAAAAATTAAGAAAGGATTTTCCGAGTGCATGCTCCATTTCGGAGATATTCTTCATAACACCGTTTGCTAGACCTTTGAACCTTGTTTAAATATTTGCATGGAAAATACACCCGGCACTTATTCACCGAACTCTTGTCGTGAAACACATAAAAGTATTTCGCGAGTGACAATGGCAACACTCTCACCCTAGCTTTTTCGGAGATGAGTAATCCTAAGTTAACATTGGGACATTCTCCCGATCCAGATGATGCCTTCATGTTTTACGCTCTGGCGAAAAATTTGATCCCGACTCACGGATTTTCGTTTGAACACATTTTGCAGGACATTCAGACTTTGAACGAACGGGCTACGCGCGGTGAATTGGACATTTCGGCCATCAGCATTCACGCCTACGCCTATGTCAGTGATAAATATGCCCTGCTCCCAAGCGGTGCCAGCATGGGCGACGGTTATGGACCGATGCTGGTATCCAAAACCATGTTCAACCGGGCGGAAATGGCGCAGAAGAAAATCGCGGTGCCCGGCACTATGACCAGCGCGTTTCTCGCGTTGCAACTGTGGCTTGAAAAACCAGCAGCGCAGATCAATTACGTGGTCGTGCCATTTGATCAGATTTTTTCGACAGTTCACTCCGGGAAAGCCGAGGTTGGTTTAATTATTCACGAAGGACAGTTGACTTATCAGAAGGAGGGCTTGGTCGTCTGCCAGGACTTAGGAAAATGGTGGGGAGAGGAAAACGAAAAACTGCCGCTACCGCTCGGCGGGAATGCGATTCATAAAAAGTTTGATTCTGAAACGCGCAAAGTCATTTCAGAAATATTGACCGAAAGCATTCAATACAGCCTCGATCATCGTGAAGAAGCCGTGGAACACGCGCTCCAGTTCGCTCGAGATATGGGCCGCGATCTTGCCGATAAATTCGTCGGGATGTACGTGAATCATTGGACTTTGGATTACGGAGAGCGCGGACGAAAATCCATCCGTCTCTTTCTGGATCGCGCTTACGAGCAAGGACTCATTCCGCACCGACAGGAACTGGAATTCGTGGTTTAATTCCTTGTGTCTTCAGATTACCGAGAGACCATTTCAATTCGTTTTGAGACGATTCACTCCGTCGCAAAAACGCGGGCTGCGACGTGTTGGCTGTTGGCTTTTAGTATTGGATGGGTGAAATCAGATCGTCTGTAAAACAAGAAGCTGGGAATAAATTCCCAGCTTCTTTTAATTTTCTCGTAGGTGTTACCTTATTCGCTCAACCGATAGAACCGATACGCGTAGCTCAACGGTATGGTCACGGTGTTTTGATCTCCGACGACAACTACCGGTTCAGGCGTTGTTGTCCAAAGAATCAACGGATCTAAGTCGCTCTTCTCCTCCAAGACGTAGGTGCCGCAACTCACCGGCCACGAAATCACCACGTTTGTCCCTTGCTGCTCAATGCTTAAGACCGGCTCCGATTCTATGACAGTTATGGTGAAGCTACAGGTATTAGTATTGCCGCTGCTATCGACGGCGGTGCAGACGACGTTATTTGATCCAAACGGGAATAAATAGCCCGAAGCAGGAACACAGGTCACCGTCACCAAGGGGTCACAATTATCCGTGGCTGTCGTAGTGAAGAACACTGGCGTCCCGTTGGTCCCAGCACAACTTACGGTCATGTTCGTCGGGCAAGTGATGACCGGCAATTCGGTGTCCTGCACCGTCACCGTAAAGGTGCAACTGCTTTGGTTGCCGCTGGCGTCAGTCGCCGTGTTCGTCACAATCGTCGTGCCAATCAGGAATGTGCTGCCACTCGGCAAGCTGCTCAACTGATTGGTCACACTACAATTATCCGTCGCGCTCACCGTGAAGGTCACATTGCTCCTATTGCACTGACCTATGTTGGCGCTGACAACGATGTTACTCGGGCAGGTGATCACCGGGTTTTGAGTATCGTTGACCGTTACCGTGAAGCTGCAATTCGTCGCGTTGCCGCACGCATCTGTCGCCACACAGTTTACAAATGTTGTCCCAACCGGGAAAATTGAACCGTTGGTTGGCGTGCACACCAATGTCGGACTGGCGTCGCATCCATCGATGGCTGTAACAGTGAAGCTGACCACCGCACCACATTGGCCAGTATCGTTACCCACCACAATGTTCGTCGAGCAGGTAAGAACGGGTGCCGTCGTGTCCACTTGTCGAATCGCTTGAGAACAGGTCCGCTGGTTGCCGCTATCATCTATCGCGGTCCAAGCCCGTGCAATCGGGGCTATGCATCCCAGCGCGAGTTCAAAATCAGAACTGGTCGTAACTCCATTGGTGCCGATGCTGAAGAAGTCAACCGCACCATCGAAGTTGTCCCAGGCACCCAAGGCACCGGTCACGAGACGAACGCCACCAGC
>JBKJOA010000100.1:0-4666 GCA_046593365.1 Limisphaerales bacterium | reverse complement strand
ACTGACGCGCCCTAACTTTAAGAGTTCATGCCTCAATTCCCAGACAAGCCGGGCAACGTCGTCCCTGCTAATGTGCTGGCGATTGACTTGAATTCTTTCCGCGAACGAGACGAGATGCGGCGAGGTGAAAAGGCCAACGCGCAATCCGGCCGGGCGATAAATGCTTTCCAACATCGCACAGGTGGAGCCTTTACCATTTGTTCCAGCGACATGAATAAATCGAAGTTTCTCCTGCGGATTTCCGACCAGCACGGCCAATTTGAAAGTGTTTTCCAGACCAAAATTCGCGCCGAACAGTTGTAGTCCGTAAAGAAATTGAACCGCTTCGGCGTAAGTCATTTCAAAATTTGATTCGCGAAGAATCGATGTCCAGCAGCTCGTAGGTTTTCCAGTTCACGTCGTCGAAGTGCCACCATTCCATCGGCAAACCGATGAAGCCGTGTTTGTGCATCACGCGTTCGAGCAGGTCGCGATTGCGAATCGCTTCGGCGGATGCGTTCGCGTAATTGCGATGCGCCTTTTCCGTAAACTCGTCGTAGCCCGACGGCATCAGCAATTCTTTTTTATCGCGCAGGCTGATAAGCGTCACATCAACTGCCGCGCCACGATTGTGTCGCGAACCCTTGGCAGGATTTGCCACGTAGCCTTCGTGCGGAAAAACGGCCCACATTTTTTTCTGCACGGCGATGGGTCGATAAGCATCGTAAATTTTAAGGCCGAGCCCCATTTCGTTGAATTCCGTTTGTGCGTCCCGAAGTTTGTGCGCGCTCGCCCGGCGCAGCAGAGTGCGATCGGTGCCGTAAAGTTTTTTCCCGGTAAAATTATTGGTGGTGGCGTAACGCACATCGAGAACAACCTTGGGAACGACTTTCTTTACTTCAACCAAATCACTGAGCGCGGACGTGGCGCAGGAATTTGCAGCGAGGCAGCAGGCGACGAGCAGCGCTTTTCCACAGAAAAGTAAGCGTGAAAAAACAGGAGGATGGTTCTCAATCACGCGTGCACGGATACTGTGAATGAGACAGCCCGTCAACGGAGTAAATCCGAGATCACCACTCTCCCGATTGGCGAATTCCTCCGGAGCTTTGGCATGACCAAACTACAATTTCCCCAGCTCGGGAATTTCCATGAAGGCATAGCAAAGGATGTGGCAAATGCCCATTTGCACATCTTCGACCCTGCCGTAGTGGGTGTCGTTGATGACAATCGTTTGGTCGGCGATTTCCGCCATGCGTCCGCGTTTTGCGCCGACGAACGCAATCGTTTGCAAGCCGTTTTTCCTGGACCACTCCAGCGCCTTGACGCAATTCGGCGAGTTGCCGCTGACGCTGAGCGAAAGAACCACGTCGCCTTTGCGTCCATAATTTTCCAATTGGCGGACAAAAACATCTTCGTAGGAATAATCATTCCCGATCGCGGTCATCCAACTGATGTTGTCGTTCAGAGAGAGCACGCGAAAACGTTTGGGAAGTTTGTCGGAAGAACCTTTGCCAAGATCGGTTGCGAAATGAGATGAGTTGGCCGCGCTGCCCCCGTTGCCGAAAACAAAAATCTGCCGATCATCCCGGAATGCCTGCTGCAATATTTCGATGATTTGCACAACGCTTTCGACCGGGATGGAATCGAGCGCTGCTTTTTGGGCTATGATGTAGTTGGAGATCCAATGATTCATTTGCGATGAGTCTAGTTCAGGCGCAGCTCATTTCAAGCCGCGACCGCGCCAGTTCCAAAGAACCCATCGGTACGGCATCTTCGCCCAATTTGGATAAGCAAATTTTCGGGCGAGGCGTGAACGCTTCCATGACATAGCGAGAGAGAGAAATCTCGACCGCAGCCCGAAGAGGTTCGCCGACCAATGATAAACCGCCGCCGAGAATCATTTTTTCAGGATGAAATAAATGAGTTACATGAGAAAGAGCGAACGCCAGATCGTTCGCTGTTTCATTTAAAATTTGCTTCGCGAAAGGATCCTGATGATCGAAAGCCGCTTTAAGAAATTGAGCTTCGTTGCCTACTGATTTTCCGATCAACCTGGATAGGACGCAATCAGGATTCTCTGTAACAACGGCGCGCAGGCGTTTATCGACGGCCCAACCCGAGCACCGCGATTCCAGAGTGGTTCCCGATTTGTCCAAACGAATATGACCGATTTCCGATTCGCCAGGCTTTACGCCGTGATAAATTTTTCGGTCCACGACCGCGCCTCCGCCTACACCACTGCCAAGCGTCACGTAGAAAACCGGATTGCAACCCGATCCCGCACCATGAATCCCTTCGCCGAGTGCCGCGACGTTTGCGTCATTATCCACGAAAACCGGAATGCCGCATACAGTATGCAGCCAATGGGCGATGGGAAATTCCGACCATCCTGGAACTTGATGCGAACAGCAGATTTGTCCCGTCTGCCAGTCCACCGGCCCGCCGAATCCAATGCCGATCGCAGAGGGTTTGGTTTTTTTTAGCAATGCTGTTAAACCCGTTTCTATTTGTTGGCGAATCCCTATCGCACCCGCCGTTGGGGAAACGGAGAGGCGCAGGCGCTCAGAGATCGTCGCAGATTCATCCCCCAACACGATTTGCAGTTTCGTGCCGCCGATTTCAATGCCTAGGAAGTTTTTCATGACTGATGCCAAGGCTGATTTGCGAACGTCGCAAAAAATTCGCCGTTGGACTGGGCTCAATAATCCGGTTGATTGCCCGCTTTCCATTTGATGTTGCAGCCGATGCTCGGCGTTTGCTTTTCGGAGACGGGTTTTCCCGCGAGCACAGCATCGAGTGCCGCGCGCAAGTCCTTTCCGGTGACAGGAAGTTCGTTGCGAGGTCTGCTGTCATCAAGTTGTCCGCGGTAAACAAGTTTCAGATCTTTATCAAAAAGAAAAATATCCGGCGTGCAGGCGGCGCGATAGGCTTTGGCCACCGACTGCGATTCATCGAACAAATACGGAAACGTGTAACCTGCCGCCACGGCCTCTTGCCTCATTTTTTCCGGACTGTCATCGGCGTAATTGGCAGCATCGTTAGAATTTATCGCGACAATTGCCGCACTCTTTGCCTGATAATCCCGACCGAGCCTGGCGAGTTCGCTGCGAACATGTTTCACGTAAGGACAATGGTTGCAGATAAACATCACGAGCACTGCCGGAGCTCCTTTAAAATCGCGGAGCGAAACATTTTTTCCGTTGGTGTCCGGCAAACAAAATTCCGGCGCGCTTGCGCCGAGCGGACGCATCGTAGAAGGTGTCAAAGCCATGCCGAAATTTCGATTGTCGAATTTCGATTGTCGAGTATGGAGTTCGGGATGGGGAGGAGACGGAATTAACAGGATGGATGGAATTTTTACAGAGGACGCAGGAAATCTTTTGGAATTCGGTTGATTCTGTTAATTCTGTCTCATGTTCAAGCCAGCCGATTTGTTTGATTTCAGCCAAAGCGAGCACGCCAAAATTTTCGCTGATTGTGGAAATGCGTGGGACGCGTTGAAAAGTCTGAAGCATTATATTTCGACGAATCTTCGACGCGAGTTGCACAATCGTTGCGAGGGAAAAGTCTATATTGGCAACGATGTTTTTATCGGTGAAGGAACGGTGGTCGAAGATGGCGCGATGATCAAAGGCCCGGCGATCATCGGGAAAAATTGTGAAATCCGTCACAGCGCTTATATCCGTGACCACGTCATCATTGGCGACAATTGCGTGATCGGAAATTCCAGCGAAATTAAACATTCCATTCTGTTTAACGGCTGCCAGGTGCCGCATTTCAATTACGTTGGCGACTCGATTTTCGGATACAAAGCGCACCTCGGAGCGGGTGTGAAAGTTTCAAACGTGAAACTTGTTCCCGGCAATGTGTTCGTCGAAATGGACGGCAAGCCTTTTGATACGGGCTTGAGAAAATTCGGAGCGCTGCTCGGAGATTTTGCAGAAGTAGGCTGCAACTCAGTTTTGAATCCCGGCAGCATCATTGGGCGCAACTCGATTATTTACCCCAACACAAATTGGCGGAGCATTTTACCCGCGAACATGATTGTGAAAAATAAAGCGGCTCAGGAAATTGTGGAACGACATCCGCGAGAAAGTTAATCTGCAAACGTCCGACAATTTTCACCGAACAATTTGGATCGTTGGCGAGAGAAGAAATAAACGCCATGATTTGTTGGAGTTGCGCGCCAGGGCACGGTGCAGAGAGAAGCGCTTCCTGTTTGAAGTAAACTTTGTAAGGCGACATTTGAACTCAAGCCTTGTCGAGGCGGCGTTCAAATTCTTCGGGAGTCAGCCAGTGAGATTTATCCGGGTCGTTCAGCCTGTCTGTGACTTCCTGATGATACGCGGTGTCGTTATCGTGGCGCAGTTTGAGAGTGTAGGAAATCAGGTCGGTCTGCTCGCGGCTGGTCAACGAGGCGACTTCGCGTCTAAGCTGCTCCAAACTCATGGAAGCAGCGTGATTTTAACACGCGATTGTGCAACCAGGCAAAATGCAGTTTGATTCGCGTTTCTGAAAATAAATGATCAGCATCATAGAACAACAACCCGCCGGTTCCGGCGTCGATTTGGTCAAGCAAGTCGAAGAAATTTTTTCGCCGAGCGGCATTTTGTCGAAGGCGAAGAATTTTGAATTTCGTCCCGAACAGCAGCAGATGGCGGTCGCCGTCGCCAAAGCTTTGGAAACG
>JBKJOA010000053.1:0-4304 GCA_046593365.1 Limisphaerales bacterium | reverse complement strand
TTCCACGAAATCACCACGGCGGCGCGTGAAGGCGCGGCCGATTTCATTGTCATCGCCACTCACGGCTACACCGGGGTTGAGCGCGTCATGCTGGGCAGCACTGCCGAACGCGTTGTGCGCCACGCACCTTGTCCCGTGCTGATCGTTCCCACTCGGGAATTGCCCAAGCGCGCGGGCAAAGCGCCGCCCTTCAAACTGAAGAAGATTCTTGTCCCGATTGATTTCTCGACCATCTCAAAAGATGCCTTGCCCTACGCCGTTTTACTGGCGGGTCACTACGGTGCCGAACTCGTCCTGCTGCACATCGTGGAGAAGTTCCCCATCGACTATCTGCTGGGGCGTGAACTGATGAACCAGACCACGGTGCCCATGATGAAGCAGGCCGAGGCAGATTTGGAACGGATGGCCAGGGAGTTGGGTGAAGCGTCCGGCGTGAAGGCGACGGCGGTTGTTCGAGGCGGCACGCCGTTCTCGGAAATCTGCGACGCGGCGAAAACCGTGGGCGCGGACCTGATTGTCCTCACGACTCATGGCTACACGGGATTGAAGCACGTGTGGCTGGGCAGCACCGCCGAGCGCGTCGTGCGGCACGCGCCATGTCCGGTACTGGTGGTGCGCGAACTGGAGCACGAACTGATTTCGGCGAAGCCATCGCCACGGAAAAAATCGCGATGAACGACACCACACCAAAATCTTGGCACCATGTTCACTCCGCCGAGGTCTTGCGGTTGCTGGGTGTTGATATCGCGACCGGACTGGCCGCCGATGAAGTGGCGCGTCGGCAAAGGGAATTTGGCCCGAACCGCGTCACCGCGCGGCGTGGCACTCTGGCGTGGTCCTAACCGAGACCACCGTGCCCGGTGACAGGCTCACGATTCCGTTTCAGTTGACTGCCCTGCCAACTTGGGCGCGGTCGCGACGGACTGCGGTCCAGCCGGTCCCGTGAACGCACCCATGCGCCGCGGTCGCAAGAGCGAGGCTACAATCGAGATCGCGAGGATGGCGACCACGACGCCCAGCGATACCAGCGTGTCGATCTTGTAGGCGGTATGCGCCAGGAGCATCTTCACTCCGACGAACGCCAGCACCACGCCCAAGCCAATCTTGAGGTAGTGGAACTTGTCCATGATCCCCGCCATCGCGAAGTAGAGCGAGCGCAGGCCGAGAATGGCGAACACGTTTGAGGTATAGACGATGAACGTGTCGGTCGTTACCGCGAATATGGCCGGGATGGAGTCCACCGCGAAGATGAGGTCAGAAATTTCGACCAGCAGCAGCACGACGAAGAGCGGCGTGGCCACGAGCACGCCGTTTTCTCTGAGGAAAAACTTGTCGCCCCGATAGTCCGCCGTCACGGGCATGAGCTTCTTGAACCACTTCACGACTGGATTGCGCTCGGGATGAATTTCCTCCTCGCGCTTCACGATCATCTTGATGCCGGTGATGATGAGGAACGCGCCGAAGATGTAGATGACCCAGGAGAACTGGGTGATGAGCGCCGCGCCGAGCGCGATCATGACGGCCCGCATCACTAGCGCGCCGAGGATGCCCCAGAACAGCACCTTGTGCCGATAGATCGGCGGCACTGCGAAGTAGGAGAACAGCAGCGCGAAGACGAAGACGTTATCCACACTCAACGATTTCTCGATGAGATAGCCGGTGAAGAACTCCAGTGCCTTCTGCGGGCCGGCGTAGTGCCAGATGCCGACGTTAAAGAGCATCGCCAACACGACCCACACAGCGGTCCACGTGAGGGACTCCTTGATCGAGACGACATGCGCCTTGCGATGAAAGACGCCAAGGTCCAGCGCCAGCATCACCAGCACGAACACGTTGAAACCGATCCAGAGCCAGAGTTGAGATGTCATTCTACAGAATTGAAGTTGTTGAAATTATTTTGGTGCGGACGCTTCACGGAAAATCCACCGGGATAAATTCCTGCGGGAAACGGCGGAGGCCGCTGGCACGCGGAGTGAATTTGCGCCAGCCCCCAGAGTTTTTTTTGAAATACCAGGCAGAGCCGCAGCTTCGGGGCCGGCCGCGAGGAGTCGGTTGGATTCGTTCATTTGCTTTTTCTCGCGTCGTCCCCTCAAAACTTGTCCGGGCGCAGGACCCGGACCTCCGTTTCGTAAACGATGACGGCGAAATGCGGGAGGAAGTCCCGTTGCAGACGTTCCAGAAGTCGCTCCGCGACGGGCGCGGGAACAATCACTTCGAGCTGAATGTTGCTGAACTCCTCGATGTCGGCCACGCGGGAACCTGTGGCGCCGGCGCCCTGAACGGAGAACAAGGTGTAGCCCTGAGCGCCTTCTTCGGTGAGCATACGAGTCAAATGCTCGCGAGCCAGCGCTTCGCAAACAATGGTGACCAGCCTCATGGGGAATGTCTTCATGGTGTGACTCCGAACCACCAGCGGGCCATCTCATAGTAGAGCGGCAAGCCGAGAGTGATGTTGAATGGGAAGGTGATGGCCAGCGCCGAGGTCAGATACAAAGTCGGGTTTGCCTCCGGCAATGACAACCGCATCGCGGCGGGCGCGGCGATATAGGATGCACTGGCCGCCAAAGTCCCCAGCAGCATCGTGCCGCCGAGACTCAACCCCACAAGTTTACCCAACATGATTCCGACCATGCCGTGCATCACGGGCATCAAGACTCCGAAGGCCACGAGAAAGAAACCGACTTTGCGCAGATCGCCGAACCGGCGCGCGGCGACCATTCCCATCTCCAGCAAAAACAGCGCAAGCACGCCTTGAAAAGGGGTCACAAAGAATCCCGCCGTGGCATCCAAACCGCGCTGGCCGCACAGGAAGCCGACGACCAGGGAGCCGAGCAGCAGAAACACACTGCGCCCCAGCAACCCTTCATGCACGACCACTCGCATCATTGAGTTAAACGGCGACCCGGTCTGGCGTTGAGCGAGCTTGCCCAATACGACTCCCACAATGATGGCCGGAGATTCCATGACCGCGAGGAACGCGGTAGCGAATTGCTCATACGGCTGCCGGAGTTCATTCAGATAGCTGACCGCCGCAATAAAGGTCACCGCGCTCACGGAACCATAGTGCGCGCCAATCGCGGCGGCATCCACCGCCGGCAATTTGCCGACGAATCTCAGGATCGGATACGACCAGAGAGGAATGATCGCGCCGAGCGCCATGGCCGCCAAGGCGGGCAGCCATACTGCGCTCACTCCCGCCGCGGAAACCGCCACGCCGCCTTTGAATCCGATCGCCACCAGGAGATACATCGTCAGCCCGAGATACAGCGGTTCGGGAAAACGCAGATCCGTTTTGACCACGGCGGCGACCACGCCGAGCACGAAGAACAGAATGGCCGGCGAGGTCAGATTGGCTCGGATGGCTTCAAAGAATTCCATTTGGAATTCAGGCCGACCGAGGCAGCAGCCCTTTGACCGATCGCAGCCCTGCACCATTGGCGGACCGCGGCAATTGCTGGTTGGTTTTGTGCCGAACCTGCTGCTTCGTTTGGCGCCGATCGATTTGTTTGGTCAGGTTTTTCATAACCTTGATCCAGGCGGCTTGAAAGGTGTGGTCCTGTGCGGCCGCGTGAATGTCCGGGCCGGGCACGGCCAGATGCACGTGCGCGCGAAAGCCGGGCGCGGCGTCCCGCTGCTGTTCCAGCACCACTTCGGCCGTGCTGACGGGGATGAGGCGGTGCAAGCGTTCGAGTTGTTGCTCCAGCCAGGTGCGCAGGCTGGCGTTGGCGTTAAGACCACGAATTCGGAATTGGATTTTCATAAGCGAGATGTCTGTTTGGTTTGTGATGGGAGAAATTAGTTACGCTGCCTCCCGGTGAGCAGCGGCAGCAAATGCCACAGGAAATAAATCAGCGACGAGATGAACGCGGCCACATAGGTCCAGCCCGCGGCGGTCAACACCTGGCTCACGGCGGCTCGTTCCGAACCTGCTTGAATGAAGCCCATCTGGTTGAGCACCAGTTTGGCGCGGCGCGAGGCGTCGAATTCCACCGGCAGGGTGACGAGATTGAAGAGCATCAGGATGCCCCAGGCCACGGCCATGATGAGCAGACTGGTCTTGCCCGCAAGCAGCCCCGTGGCCATGCCGAGCAGCGGAATCCACATCACGAGTTGACTGGCGAAGCTGGTGACGCCCACCGCCGCCATGCGCAATTGAAGCGGGGCATAAGCCTGCTGGTGTTGCATGGCGTGGCCGCACTCGTGCGCCGCTACGCCCAGCGCCGCCGCGGAAGTGCCGTGGTAATTGGCCGACGAAAGCACGAGCCGCTTGTGGCGCGGGTCGTAGTGGTCGCCCAGCAATTCCT
>JBKJOA010000028.1:0-2599 GCA_046593365.1 Limisphaerales bacterium | reverse complement strand
AATTCCGACTTATATTTTCTCGAACACAAACGAGTTGGCCGTTCGTCATATTCGCCAACGATTCCCGTTTTTCGCTAATTTCACCGACTACATTTTGTCCTACGAACACGGCGCGATGAAACCCGATGCGAAACTTTACGAAGTCGTCGAGCGCGTTTCGGGAAAACGCGGTGACGCCATTCTTTATCTCGATGACCGTGCCGAAAACGTTGCAGCGGGTGCGGCGCGAGGTTGGCAAACTGTTTTACAAGAGTCTCCTGATAAAACCTTGAAGCTCGTCCGACAATTCGGATTCTGAAGGCAGACACGAATTTCACAAATTAACACGAATTCCGAAAGGGAAGTTTCCAATTCGTGTTAATTCGTGAAATCGGCGCAACTCAGTTTTTCTCTTCGCTTTGTCGCAAGAGCGCATGAACAAAACGGTCATTGTCGCCGAGGGAGAAAATGCGTTCAGATAAATCATTCAACGCCCGTCGTGCCGGTTCAAAATTTTCAGCGAGGGTATGAAAAATTGGTGCAAGTTCGTATCTTTGGGCAAGGCGGTGATCGCTGGCGACGCGGTAATTTGTCCGGCCAACTTCCTCATAATATTTCAAATCGGGAAAACCTTTTGATTCTGCGCGAAAGCGGATTCGCTCGGGAAAAACGCCGGAAAGAAACAGCGAATGATTGCCGATGTGTGCGCGCAGCAAAAACGTGGTGCGCTCATCAGCCGTGCGAAGCGCGGAGAGCATTTCAAAAAAATAATCGAGCGGATTGGTCTGGCCGGGGACGATGCAGCGGCTTTGTTCAATGCGTGAATATTCCGTCAACATTTCAGCGACATAATCCGCCACGGCGCGGTCTTCAATTCCCGCCCGACGCAAAACCTGCCGCACCAAAACGTAAAAATAAAAATGATTGGAGACGCGGAGACAACCGGTCTGATCCAGCAAAGCGCGAAACAGGGCTTCGTCGTCGAGAATCAAGTCGCGTGTTTCCGGTTCGGTTAACAATTGAACGAGGCAATCTGCGGAATTCATCTTCGTTCCCAAAACGCGTGTGATGAAGTCAATGTCCTCGCCCGTGAATTGGATCCGGCAATTGGGTTGAATCATTTTCATAATTGTTTTGGATTTTCAGGAAAGCTGCATTTTGTGTGCCACGCTTTTGAGAGAAATTTTGGAGAAAAAGAGTCCCGGAGAAAATTCGCTTTCCATTCTCTATGTTCGTAAAAGACATAGTCTGGTATTACTGCCGGATGTTGAAAATATAACCACCACCGCGTGCCAAGACAATCGCCGATAACATGGAACCAATGCTCAGGGAAATTCCCGCCCGCACCAAGAGACAGGTAATGGATTGGAGCCTCGTGCTCGCGAGCCAGGGAATTGAAACGACGATCACGCATCAAGAAAATTGGGGGTTGCTCGTGGCGGACGCGGATTACGAACGCGCCCTGGCTGCGATTGAACTTTATCAACGGGAAAATCGGGGCTGGCACTGGCGGCAAGAATTACCCGGCACCGGTTTGATATTTCATTGGGCAAGTGTTGCGCCGTGCCTGTTGTTTGCCGCATTTTTTATTTTAAGCGAAGCACATAATTCGACCCTGAAAATTTTGGGAATGATGGACAGTAAAGCCGTTTCCGTAGGGCAATGGTGGCGGATGTTCACCGCGATTTGTTTGCATGGCGACGCGGCGCATCTGATCGCCAACGTCACGACCGGATTTATTTTGTTCGGAATGGCAATGGCACGTTACGGCCCGGGCGTGGCATTACTCGCGGCTTATTTGGCGGGCGCGGGCGGAAATTTTGCGGGATTTATGGCGTATCCAGAAACGCATCGCGGCCTCGGCGCGTCGGGGATGGTGATGGGCGCACTTGGCTTGATCGGCGTGGAAGGAATCACAGCGTGGCGAACGACTCGCGCAACTCATCTGATGCGGCGTGGCGGTGCGGCCGCGATTTTGGTTTTAGTGCTGATGGGTTTTTCAGAAGGAACGGATATTGTGGCGCACGTTGGAGGGTTTGTTTTTGGCGCATTGATTGGAGTGGTCCTGCACTTTTTGCCGGATTCGATTCGCGGAAAATTTGCGAATGTGATTGGGATATTCCTGTTGATGGGTATGACGATTTTAACCTGGTGGCTGGCGCTCCAAACAAACTTAATTCCACGATAAATCTTCCGGGCTTTGCGCCGTCAATCGGTATTGCCAGCCTTTTTTGTCCAAAATGGTTTTCCAAAGAGTTGCCGGTTCGGTTTGGAAAACCAGATCGAGCGACGCCGGATGAACGAGCCACGCGCCGCGTTTCATTTCTTCTTCAAGCTGGCCGGGGTTCCAACCGGAATAGCCCGCAAAAACTTTCACCTTTTGCGTGTTGGAAAAAGATTCGCCAATGTCCACCAGTGAATCGAGCGAATGCCCCACGCTCAGATTAGACATGACATTCGCATCGGGAATGAAACTGTCGCTGTGCAGAAAACTGAGTGCGGTGGCTTGCACCGGGCCGCCGAGAAACAACGGTTGCTCTTTCAATTCCTCGGGCAAATCAGCCACGATCATTTCGCCCACTTTATTTCCGCTGTTACGATTGAGCACAAGGCCGAGCGC
>JBKJOA010000010.1:0-10722 GCA_046593365.1 Limisphaerales bacterium | reverse complement strand
GTAACCGATGCCGCCCGTTCCGCCAAGGGTGTAAGCGGGACGAATGATGAGCGGGAATTTACCAATCTTTTCCGCGACAGCGCGGGCTTCATCCATGTTATGCGCGACGCCGGAAATGGGAACGTCGAGGCCGATGGACAACATTAAATTTTTGAACACAAGACGGTCTTCCCCTTTTTGAATTGCGTCGGCTTTCGCGCCGATCATTTCGACATCGTATTTTTCCAAAACGCCGGAGTGATGAAGTTTCATCGCGGTGTTGAGCGCGGTCTGGCCGCCGAGGGTGGGGAGCAAAACGAGTTTGTGGGGAACGTCTCGTAGCGGCGTCTCGGTAGAGCGCCGTTGTTCGTTCGATAAATTTTCGGCGCTCTGCCGAGACGCCGCTACGCCGACGGGCACGCCCATGCGTTTCATTTCCCCGATTTCGCGGACGATAATTTTCTCCACGCATTCCGGCGTGATCGGCTCGATGTAAGTGCGGTCGGCGAACTCCGGATCGGTCATGATCGTGGCCGGATTCGAGTTCACGAGGATGACACGATAACCTTCTTCGCGCAGGGCTTTGCAGGCTTGCGTGCCGGAATAATCGAATTCGCAGGCCTGCCCGATGATGATCGGGCCTGCGCCAATGATGAGAACGGAATGAATATCGGTGCGTTTCGGCATATTAAAAGCGGCGGAAACTTAAAGGGATTGGCTGGTGATTGTCATGGAATTTCGTTGGGACGGGACGATTCATTGACAGGCCGAGGTAATAAAGTTTATCCCACTGAGATGAAACCCCACTCCTTTATCCTGGGATCCCAAATCGTCCGGCGCAAATTCCTAAAGCAATCCGCGATGCTGGCGGGCGGTGCGACCCTCGCTTTGCACGCTCAAGAAATAAAACCAAACGTGCTTCTTAGCGCAGCGATTATTGGACACACCGGGCGAGGTGATTACGGTCATGGGCTGGACATGATCTCCTTGCTTCGCCCGGCCGAATTTTACTTCTGTTTTTTTTCTTTCGCATCCGCCGGGCCGTTTTGTAATTTCTTTATCAATGGCGTCTTCCTCTCAATTTCTTCCATCAATTCTCTGGCTTGTTCGGGACTGCGCACGATTTTGGTCCGAAGGAAAACCATTAGCTCAACCTGGCGGCTCGTCTTGTCCTTTTTGTTGAACGCCCATTTCAATCCCGGAAGGCTGCCGAGGATGGGGGTTTTTCGCAGCGTGTCCGATGTTTGCTTTTGAATGATTCCGCCCAGGACAAGGGTCTGGCCGTCCTTGGCGGTCAAATCGGTTTTGAAATTACGTGTGTCAAAAATGGCTCCGCCAAACAACGTTTGCCCGGGCACAATGACGGAAGATTCCGCCCGAATCTTTAGGGCAACATCTCCTAAATCGTTGATGTGGGGCGTGACTTCGAGAATGACGCCGACATCTCTATATTCGAAATTTTGCGTTGTCCCACCCAATGCCGGATTGTTTTGGGCGGTGAGAGTTGGCACCTGTTGCCCAACGAAAAGTTTACCTAGTTCATTATCGGAAATGTTGATTTGCGGTTCCGCCAAAACAGTTGCATCGGTGGTTTTGCGCAGGAACTGAACGAGGAATTCCATGCTCAACGCACTTTCGAGTGTGCCGGAGCGCAGACTGGTCAGCGCGGACGCAATCGTCGAGGAAGAAGGACTGTTGACCGTGGTGTTCGCGCCGAATCCTTTTTGATAGCGGCCTTTCGAACTGGCGATAAGCGAATTATCGAAATCGTCGGCGGTGAAGGTTTTGCTGCCATCGGGCGACCAGCGAACCCCGAGCCTGTCGAGATAATCTGTCGAGACCTCAACAATCTTGGCCTCAATCAAAACCTGCGCCGTCGGCGCATCCAGGTCTTCAATTAATTTCAGGACTTGTGGGAAAAAGTGGACGTTTGCGGAAACCAAAAGTGAATTGCTTCGTTGGTCTGGCACAATTCGCACCCGTCCGACCAGATCACTCGCGGTTCGAAGCGCATTTCGCCCATCTGCGCTGCGGGCATTCTCCGGTTGTCCGCCGAGCCATGGAAAATAGCCCTCTTCCTTGGCTTCCCGTTCCAGTTCAAAGCTGGCCCTGGCAGAACTATTCTGTTGCTGTTGCGGTGTCGGATTCGCCTGCTGCCCGGGCGGCGTCACGGGCCGTAATGCAGGAGCGCCGCCTTTTGCAAAAAGAATATTGATGCTGTTTGCTACCGTGGAGGCCTTGGCAAATTTCAATCCAATGCGGAAGGTGGTTTCTCCCGCATCTGAAGGAACGTCCAGTTGTCTAACAACTGCTTCAACTGCGGCGAGGTTTTCAGCGGAGTTCGCGGTGATGATCAGCGCATTCGCATGGGATTCACTGGTGACGCGAACTTTTCCATAGAGCCGGCCTACGTCCCGATCACCCGCACCCTGCGGCTCAGGTTCGCCGCTATACGGATTCCAATAACTGCGTTGCGCTTGTCGCTTTAAGAAAAGTTCATTGAGAATATCCTCGATGTCGCCCGCACTGACATATTTTAGCGGAAAAATTTTCGGCGCCAGGCTGTCGTCATCCACGGCTTCATCCAGCGCTGCAACAATTTTCGTGAGGTTATCCATTTGTGCCGGTGGTGCCTGGACGATGATGGTGTTGCGGCGGCGGTCAGCCACCACAGTCATCTTCTTCCCGCTTTTGTTTCCACCGCCCATCGACGAGGAATAAAAGAAGAATGGGAAGCGCGGAGAGCTGTCCTGGTCTTGATTCAAATCCTGCAATTGCTTCGCGACATCCGCGGCCTCTGCGTTTCTAAGCTGAAATGTTTTTGTAATTTTTTCCACTGCATCCTCCGTATCTAGTGTGGCGACAAGCTTTTGAATGCCCCTGAAATTGGCTTCGCTGGAAAGTATGATCAAAGAGTTGGAACGTTCGTTCGCCGAAACCTCGATGGTTTCTTTGGACGTGCCTTCTTTCGGGCTTTTGGCATTCATTTTCTGGAAGAGCGGACCTATTTCTCTCGACAAATCTTGTGCGCTAACATTCTTCAAGGGGATCATTCGGACGGCGGTGTCCTCGGGGCGATCGGCGTCAAGCACGTTGATCAGATCGCCGATCACTGCAATGTTATCGGTGTAATCCGTCACAATGATCTGGTTGGCGCGTTCGTCCACATCCGCCGTGGCCTTCTCGGAAAGCAATGTCTTGATTCGCTCCTTCACATCGGCTGCTTGAATATATTTCAGCGTGAAAACTTTGACCAGTCGTTGCCTTCCCTCCGGCAAACCCGTCCTGGAAGAACTGAGCAATTCCGGACTCGTTTTAGGTTCCTGTCCTTCTGGCACGATCAAAATGGACTTGCTCGATTCCACGACACTAAAACCTTCCAGAGCGAGAGCGCGATAGACGAGGTTCAGCCCTTCGCGCGGTGTGACCTTTTTCGAACCGACAATGGTAAGCTGGCATTGAACCTTTGGATGTTTGACAACGCTCTTCCCGGTAGTCTGCGCCAGCCACTGTACGATCATGTCGATGTTGGCTCCCTGAAAACTCAATTGGATTTCGTTCGTCGAAGAATTTGTGGAAGAACCTTCCATCTCAATCTTGCCCGCACCGTCCTTCTTCATGGCCGCGTTTACATCGGCGGGTTTTTGTGAACTGTCCGAAGAATCGGTTACAACCGCTTTTTTGACTTCCGAATCAGGTTTGGCCGTGGCGGCAGTTGTGTTGGTCACTGCGGCGGCGGAATCGACTCGTTGTTTTTTCTTCGTTATCCGTTTCGTGTTTTGCGCCATCCCCGAAGGTGGCGCGCACCAAAAAAGCAGCGTCACGATGGAAAGGAACAAGGCCGCTGCCAGAAGACGGGGCTTTACATTGAGAGGGTTGAATTTCATTTGGGAGTTTCTTTTTGTTCTTTTTCTTTTGGTAAAAGGGATTCGCCGCCGAAGCCGGAAAAAACCATCAATTCTTTTTTCTCACCGTCCTGTTCGACCAACACGCGGTTGGTGCCAATCCTCAAAAGTTTGAGGCCGCCTAATTCATCGCCCTCTTTCACTACCCCGCTCTGCCCGCTCGACGTGCGGAGGAAAGCGCTGTTTCCAGCAATGCCCAACAGCGCCATCGGCAAAGGCCGCACCACCGGGGCAAGGATTTCGCTCTGCGTGATTTTGTCCACGCGCGCTTGAATCCCGGGCGGAAGAGGGATGGTCGGCTTTCCACCGCCAGGGCCGGGAAAGGGCATTATTCCGCGCGGCGGACTGTTTAAAACGGAAGCGCTGTTCGTGGATATTTTGTCGCCTTCTTTGAGGGCGGCTAAATTCGTTCCCGTCGTGTCGGCATTCGTTTGCGCGAGATTTACGGCCGCGACAATATTTGTTCCCGGTCGAGCCGCCGAAAGGTCATTCGTATTTTTTGGGTCTGTTTGAGGAGTGGAGCTGGTTGCAACCGTCGCCGACTTTTCCCCGGCGGCATTGGTTGATTTTTCAACGGGCGTTTTGACTGACACCGCGTTTGTCCGTTTCTTTTCCGCGCTCGCGCCAGCCATCGAGTTGGAGTTTTTGCCGACCATTGCCTTTGATGAATTGGTTGATCCCGAGTCTCCCTGGACCATTGCGTTAGTGGATAATGTCGGTAGAGGGGGAATAATTAATTGATGGAGCGGGTTACGCCGGAACGCAAGACGTCCCAATTGAAAAAGCACGAGCGCTCCCAAGATGATGCACACGATTCTTAAAGGTCGCTCGAAACGCTCAAGCATTGGGCGCCTCCTTTTTCTTCCACTGTTCAAAATCGAGAATCACAATCGTCAGGCTCACTTTGATCGCGCCGGGTTTCGTCGGGTCGGAGCTGATTTGAACCGCCTCCAACACGATCGGATAACCGAGAGTCGTCACGCTGTGCAGAAAAGCCATGATCGCGGGAACGGGGCCTGAACCTTCGAGTTGCATGGAGGCCAGTTCTTTGTTCGAGGAACGTGCGGAAGATTCGCGAATGGGGCCGAACTGCATTCCGCCGCTGGTCGCTGCCTTCTGAATGGCCGCGCTCGCTTCACCCACCACGGAGGATTTGGAGAGTTTTGCCGGGTCCATGCGAAAATTTTCCATCAACGTTTTCACAACCTCCGCTTTCTCTTTATAGGGTTGGACGCGCTGCTTGAGCGTATTCGACTCCCTGATCAATTGCCCGTAATCCGAGCGTTTCGTCTCGAGATATTTCCAACTCCGAAATCCAAGAAAGAGCACGAGGTAAATCGCGATCCCGATGAAGGCGAAGCGAACAGTGCGTTTCTCGCTGTTGCTAAGTGCACGCATAAAATTATTCTTTCCTCTCCTTATTCGGAGTGAGGTTGTTGGTAGGTGGAGAAGCAGAATCTCCGGGCCTTTGCCCCTGCTTGAATTCTTTTCCGTTGGCTTTCGGCTTCTCCGCTTTAACCGGGATTGGGTCGAGAGGAACCGGCTTGCGGGAGGCAGCGGGTTTCCATTGAGCCGTAATTCTAACGGCCACCTTCTGCCGATCCTGCGACGGTGTCTGTTCATCAACAATCACTGTTGAAAAAAATCCCGAGCCGATCAGTTTGGAGCGAAACTCAGTGACCTGTTGCGCGTTTCCCATGTTTCCTTTCATCGAAACTTCTCCGCGCCGGTTCATGGAGAACGTATCAAAACGTGCCCCTGGCGGCGTGGAATTCGCCACCAGATAAATGGTGTCGAGGTAAGGCGACTGACTTTTCTTGAGGTCTTGCAAAAAGGTCAGCTCGCGATCTATGACAGCGAGTCTGCCACTCTCAGCCTGGGCTGCGGATAGTTTCTTCGCCGTGCGCGACTTTAGCAGAATCGCTTCAGCATAGGGCAAGAAGAGCAAGATGACCGCCAACGCTGCGGCCAGCGCCGCCCATTTCCGCGGCTGCGAATAAGCCACGGTTCGTTCGCCATTTTTTGTTTCGTTGAGTTGAAGAACCACCAGAGGTGGTGAGCCGGGTGTCTCATTGGATTTTTTCAATCCAGCGATGGCTGCTGACAAACTTTCCTCGGGGATCTCGATAACTTCGCATTTCGCACCTGCGCCAAAATAATTCGCGAGCCGGGTCGCGAAATCTTTCTGCCGAACACTTCTCCCAGAGAGGTAAAGCTTTTGACCACTCCATTTTGACCTGATACAACCAGCCAGTGTTTCCAATGACGCTTCGACCGCGCGTCCTACTTTCGACGCAAGTTCGCCATCCAAATCATTTTCGGAACGCAGCTTCAGCTTTTCAGCCTCGTCGTGGCTGACGCCCAATTTTTCCTGGATGGTGCCAGTGACGCTTTCGCCGCCCCAGGGAAGAATGCAAATGGAACCAGGTGCGCCGTTTTCGAACGAGAGCAATTCAGAATGGCTGCGCCCGATATCGAGCACGGCATACGATTGAGGTGGTTGCGAACAGTGTCCGGCCCGCGCCATGGCTGCGACCGTGAAGACCGGGTTCATTCCACACGCGCAAAGAATTTCCGAATAATCCTCGATCAACTCTTTTTTCACTGCGACCACCAGAATCTCTTGCTGCCGCGATCCATTTTGATGGAGCGGTTGATAACCCCACGCCAACTGTTCCGGCGGAAGGGGAAACTCGCTTTCGATTTGCAAACGCAAGAGTCGGCGAAGTTCCTCTTTATTCGAAACGGGAAGAGTCAACCGTCGAACCGAAACCCCTCGCGCACCAATCGCGCACCAGGTTGGGAGACGAGCTTGCCAGTTTTTCTTCTTCAGAAAATCCTGGAGGCTCGCGGTTAGTTTCTCCGTGCACGCTTCGGTCAGGCGGCCGTTTTGAAGCCGGTCCAGCGAAAACTCAAATCGCTCTTTTCCGTTAAGCAGTTTGAACGAGCTTTGGCTGATCTCGATATAAAGGCTGGGAGAATTCATGTTTGGGGAACCTTCATAAATCTTCCCGGTAGGAAAGTGTTTCGATGGTGTACCGTTCGATGTGGACGATGGCCTCGATCCGTTGGCGTGCGCCGGTCGAGGTCACCTTTCCCTCGCTGATGATCCGGAATGTGTCGGAGCGCGCTGTAATGCGCGGGGCGACTTGCTTGAAAATCTCGCGAGTCATGCCCGGAACTTTCAGAAGCCATCCCACGTTTGCAAAATATCCGTCGGACTTCCGATGGGAAATAATGGCTTGGGCAAGCTCGGGCTCAATTCCAGGCAGGCAGGTAAGAACGTCGAGGCTGGCAGTGTTGATATTAATCAAACCCGGGTATCTCGTCTCGGCGTCAACGGCGACGTCATCAGCGATGTCCATGAACAACTCGTCGCTGATCACACGAGGTCCTGACGACGTGGGCCGGGAACTTCGCGTCGATTGGCCACGCGTGGGGTTGGGTCGGTTTGGCGGAGCGGGCGATTGTCCGGGTTGGTTCTGAATTTCCACCACGTCGAGAAGATCGGCTATGCTTTCAAACTGGTTCTGGTTTCGATTCGCTATTATGGCCTTTGCGATCTGGGAAGAAATTCCTTTGATTGATGTCAGGGAACCTTCGTCGGCGGATTTGATATCCACACGATTTTTCCCGGCGGCATTGTGGTTTTCCACCGTGGAATCAACGGTGAACAAAGAAGCCCAACCTGGATCGCGCAGGGCTTTGCGGTTTTTGCCCGGCGAATTGTCATCCTCGCCGTCCGAATCCAGCAATCCGTTCTGCTCAAAGTCATCGCCGAGCAAAAGTTCGCGCGTTATTCCGCGGACCATCAGAAGTTCGCGCTTTGTCTGGAACGGGCCGTTCCTCGGGAGATAAGGCGGCTGAAGCGACGCATAATAATCCGCTTCCGCGCCACTCGGAGTGACCTCGTTATTCCCGTCTCGCCAGTCAATGATTGCGGCAACAATGTCCGGCGTCATGCCTTTGATTTTGGTGAAATTCTCTGGCGTAGCAACGTTCACATTGAGCCGGCTTTCTTCATCAGTGATGCCGTAAATCATTTCGCCACTGTCCGGGTCGCGATGGATCACCCGGAATTTTCCGCGTCCAAAATCGACTTCGCGGAACTCTTTGGGGTCATCGTAGAGCAGGCCCGTGTGGTTCTTGGAAGCGCCACGGCGATTGAGCATGTCGTGATAGAGAAGAGCCTTGGTTTTCTCGACACCTGCCAGAGCGATGTAATGCGCCTGAATTCGATCCCCATGATTTTTCACGACAATCAAATCCAGCCGCGCCGTGTGCAAAAGCCCAATCACGACGACCGAGAGCAGGGCGAGACACCAAAGCAGACCGATCAGGATAGAAGCTCTCTTGTGCATCAGTTTGGTTGGTTTCCGCGATTCGCCGTTGGATCTGGTTTTCCGCCGCCGCCCTCGGCGTTTGCAGGCTCTGTTGAGCTACCGAGCAATTCAAGCCGAACCACCGTTTGGAAAACCAGCGCTGGCTCTGACGCGACCGTCTCCGCTTTCGCAGGGGCCCGGCGCTTGCCCGGATTTGGATCAAAGGAAAGAGTGATTCGTACAGCCCCGGGAATTCCTGAAAGGTTTGTCGGCTCGAGTAACGGGTCTTTTTCTTTCTTTCGCGGCTCCAGTTGACCCCAATCGTCGTACCAATCGAACCCGTCAAAATATTCGAACCTCAAACCCAGAAGTTCACGCGCAATTTCCTCGCGTACTCCTCCAGTCAGCGGATCCAGCGCGATGGTGGGATTGCGCCTGCGCCAAAGGTTGAATTTGCCCGCCTTATCTTTTTCCAGAAAATAGCTGACCTCGCAAAAATCTGCTTCGCCCGGTCGTCGGGGAAAATAATTATGCGTAGCGAAATCCATGTTGTCCGCTTCCACATCTTCCAACGTGCGGTCCATGCCCAGGAAGTCGAATTCCTTGGATAGTGAACAAGCGGTGCGCAAATCAGCCGTCATGATGGCGAGGGCTGTCCGGGCATTCTGTGCCACCTCAGCCCGCGGTTCGATCAGTTTCTGGCTTGCGAGGCAGGCGTTTAGACACATGTAGGCAGCAACCAAAATCATGGCCGCGAGAGCGGAACTGATCACCATCTCGATCAGAGTGAATCCCGAAGATTTCCCGGTTTGAAAGGTCACAGTTTGGCTCCCTCCTTTCTGGACTTCTTCAAAGGTTTCGTTTCCTTCGCTTCGTCCTGCTCGCGATAAAGGGGATCAAAGAGCAAGGTTCGCAGGTCGCAAATGATTTTCCCCGAGTTCGCGTTCTCCACCACAACTTCAATTTCATGCAGCCCATCCATGTCCGTGTTGCTCACGGTTTGCCGCCATCTGTAAAGGGGAAGTTCATCACCACAATCATCCTCAGTCACGCCATTGACCAGGTATTCTTCGGCCCGCAAAATTTCTATCTGTCCTGCGGCGATCAGTGAGGCGGAAGTTTGAATCTCCGATTCTTTGCTGGAGCTGAGCGCGGTCGTGATTCCCTGGGTCAGCCCAACCAGTGCCACGCCCAGAATGAGGATGGCACACATGATTTCGATTAAAGAAAATCCGGCTTGGCGACGCATAATCAACGACGCTCCGTTTCGATCACTCGAACTCGAGCAGTAATGGGATTGATTTGTAGCGAAACCTGGAAGCCGTCCCGATCCTTAAGTTGAATGTCGCGTCGATCCGCTGTTCCATCAGGGTAAAAGGAAATGGTGTTGTCGCTTTCCGGTTCTCCCGATTGGGATATCGACAATGTGGGATCGGTCGAGATTTCCGAAGGATTTTCGTTTGAATTTCGAATCACGATGGAAATCCGTTGGTCCAACTTTCCTTCGCTCCCAGCAACGTCCCGGACGGGAAGGAAGTCATCACCACGTTCTCCTCCGCGAACCCGCGTCTCCACAAAATACTTACCGCTGGATGGATCGAGTCGCACGCGATGGACCTGATTGATGGCGATAGCGCGGCTGTAGGCGAGATTCAAGACGCTAACGAGATCGCGGCTGGTGGAGCGCAACAGCGCATCCTCGAAGGTGCCTTTCATTTCTGGAACGATCATTGCGGACATGATCGCCATCAGGACAAGCACCACCATCAACTCCAACAGAGTAAACCCGAGCCTTCTCGCTGGATTCGGAAGAATCGCTTTCATGTTTTACCAATTCCCAATATCCGCGCCTTCACTTTCGCCGCCGTCGGCTCCGTCGGCACCCCGCGACCAAAGATCAAAGCCGGAGGCACGATGGGTTCCCGGATCGCGATACTGATAGGGATGTGCCCACGGATCGGGACGAAGCAATTTGACGTAAGGTCCGCGCCATTTTGTTTCCTCGCCGGGCGGCGCTTCGACTAAAACCTTTAATCCCTCTTCGGTCGTCGGATGACGATCCATGTGGATGTAAAAACGTTCCAGCGCCGACTCGATCTCGGCAATGTTCGATTTTGCCGTGCCGACTTTCGCGTCATGAGTGGTTCCCATGAATTGAGGAATAATGGTGGCAGCAAGAATCCCCAGAATCACCACTACCACCATGATTTCAATCAAGGTAAATGCGGCGTGCGACCTGGAGCGGGGCTGTGTCGCAGACCAGCCGTAGCCGCTTCGCCATGAACGAGCAGCGGAATAAATCAAATCGGTTTCCCAATCGCCACATGCGGCGGTTGGTCGAGGACGACAAAGCCGCGCTCTTTCAGACAAATGAATCTTCATAGGTTTGATTTTCTTTACGCTCAATGAATTGCTCGGCTCATCTTGAAAATTGGAAGCAAAAGAGCGATCACCATGAACCCGACCAGCGCTCCTACTACCAGGATTAACGCGGGCGCCAGCAACGACACGAGCGT
>JBKJOA010000362.1:0-4451 GCA_046593365.1 Limisphaerales bacterium | reverse complement strand
CGGCGAAGTGGTCGTCGATTATTCTCTCCGATTAAAAAAAGAATTCGATCCCACTCGCCTTTGGGTCAATGCCTACGCCAACGAAGTCCCCTGCTACATTCCATCCAGGCGCATCTGGAATGAAGGCGGCTATGAAGGCGGCGGCGCCATGATTTATTATGACCGGCCAACGAGGCTGGGCGAAAATACTGAGGAACTCATTATCAGCGCGGTTCACGAATTGATGCCGAAAACTTTCTTGTTCGATGAAAAGAAAGCCGCGCTCGAACCACCCAAACTGGAATATCCCGATCCGAAATCACCCGAAGAAGCATTGAAAAGTTTCCGCACCAAACCTGGCTGGCAAATGGGTCTGGTCGCGAGCGAACCGCACATCGTGGACCCCGTCGCAATTGATTTCAGCACGGACGGAAAATTGTGGGTCCTTGAGATGCGAGATTATCCGGGTGGAATGGATGGCGATTACAAAGTGCCCGGCGGGCGCGTCAAACTTTTGGAAGATAAAAACCGCGACGGCCAATTCGAGAAATCAACCCTGTTCCTGGATGGGTTGTCCTTTCCCACCGGTCTGATGCAATGGCGCAAAGGCGTTTTGATATGCGCCGCGCCCGACCTTCTTTACGCCGAAGACACGAACGGCGACGGCCAGGCGGATGTCGTCAAAAAACTTTTCACCGGTTTTGCGACGCACAATTTTCAGGCGCGGGTCAGTTCGCTCCGCTGGGGTTTGGACAATTGGGTTTACGGTTCCGGCGGTCTGTTCGGCGGAACCATTCACAGCGAACTCACTGGCAAAGACATTGATTGCAGCGGGCGCGATTTCCGTTTCCATCCTGACACGGGCGAACTCGAAGCCTCCAGCGGCGTGAGCCAGCAAGGCCGGGTGCGCGACGATTTTGGGAATTGGTTCGGCTGCGACAACAGCGTTCTCCTCTGGAATTTTCCGCTGCCCGAAAAATATGCGCGCCGCAATTTGAAGGTCGCCGCGCCGGAGCCGGGCGTCATCGTGGCCGGTGATCCTGATCCCAATCTACTCTTTCCAGCGAGCCGCACCTTGGAACGTTTCAATATTCCTGACTCTGCCAACCGAACGACTTCCGCTTGCGGCGTGGAAATTTACCGGGACGATTTGCTGGGAGAAAATTTTTATGGCAACTCGTTCGTCTGCGAACCGGTGCACAATCTGGTGCATCGCTCTCGTTTGGAGCAGAACGGAATTCTGTTTGCCGCACATCGGCCCGATGACGAAAAACAGTCAGAGTTTCTGGCTTCCACGGACAATTGGTTTCGCCCGGTCGAAGCACGCACCGGCCCCGACGGCGCTCTCTGGATTGTCGATATGTATCGCTTCGTCATCGAACACCCGAAATGGATTTCCACCGAACGGCTCGCCAAGCTCGACGTTCGCGCGGGCGATGACAAAGGTCGCATCTATCGGGTTTATCCGAAAAACACGAAGCTGCGCCCGTTGCGAGATTTAACAAAACTGAAATCCCCGCAACTCGTTGCCGCGTTGGAAACGGGCAACGGAACGGAACGCGATCTGATTCATCGCGAACTTTTTCAACGTCAAGATCCCGCTGCCATTGGCCCGCTGAAACGAGTGATCGCCACCACTCATAATGCGAGGGTGAAAATTCAAGCCATTGCCGCGCTGGATGGTTTGAAAAGTCTGCCCGCCGGGTTGGTGGTCGTGGCCATGGGGGATGCAGATGTGGCGATTCGCGGGCACGCCATCCGTTTGAGCGAACCGTTTCTGAAAACCGCCACGGTAGAGACGCCTCGCGTTGAACTTGAAAACGCGGTTTTGAATCTCGCGAGCGATTCCGACGCTCGAATTCAATTTCAGCTCGCATTGAGTCTGGGCGAATGGAACGACCCGCGCGCTGGAATAGTTTTAGGCGATCTGGCGAAAAAATATATTGGCGATCCGTGGATGCGCGCAGCGGTACTGAGTTCGGCGAGCCACTTTCCCGGCGAAATTTTGGACCGCATTTTGTCGCTGGCTCCGCAAACGCCTGACCGCAACGAATGGATCAGTGGATTGATCGCCACCGCCTCTGGCTCAAACGATGCAAAGGTTTTTGAATCCATGTTAATCGCGATTGCTCCGACGGATAAGCAGGCTACGGCTTCGTGGCAACTGGTGGCACTGGCTGGTTTGCAGGAAGCGTTGCAGCGAAATCAATTATCGCTGGAGTCCTTTGCAAAATCGGAAAATGCGCTCGTGCGCGAAGCGGTTCGCCACATCGAGAGGGCCATCGAGCGCGCGGCGGAAATGGCGAACCACGCCAAAGAGGCTTCGTTGGTGGATCGGCTGGCGGCGATTCGTTTGCTTTCGTGGAGCAACCGTGAAGCAAATTTGCGGACGCTGATCGCGCTGGCGACCCAGCCCGAAACCGCGCCGTTGCAAAAGGCCGCGCAGGATTCACTCCGGCTTCAGCGAAATCCAAAACTTCCCGGGTTGTTGATGGCGGGCTGGGTAAATTTCCCCGTGTCAATTCGCGCGAGCATTCTTGAAATTTTGTTGAGCCGGGAGGATGGATTGGGAAAAGTTTTGGGCGGTATCGAGAGTGGCGTGATCAAACCGGCGGAGATTCCGATGGTCAACCGCCAGTCATTGCTCAAACACCATGACAAAACAATTCAAGAGCGCGCGGCGGCTTTGTTTCCGCAAAACGCGGATCGCGCAAAAGTTTTGGCAAATTTTTCGACTGCCGCAAATCTCAGCGGCGATCCCGACAAAGGCGCGGTCGTTTTTGGAAAACTTTGCGCAAATTGCCATGCGTTCCGTGGGCAGGGTTTGTCGGTGGGTCCCGATTTGATGGCGTTCGGGGATAAGTCGCCGCAGGATTTTCTCATGGCCATTTTGGATCCCGGATCGGTCATTGAGCCGCGCTTCATTCAATACAATCTCGATCTCAAAGATGGCCGCTCGCTCTCGGGAATCATCAAAGGTGAAACCGCCAGCAGCGTGACGCTGGCCCAAGGGGGCGGGGCGCGCGAAAAAATTCTGCGCGCGGACATCTCGGAGATGAAGGCGTCGGGTTTGTCTCTGATGCCGGAAGGATTGGAGGAAGGAAATTCGCCGCAGGATTTCTCGGACTTGATCGCTTACTTGAAGATGCGACCGGCGCAGTTTGGCAGCGCCACGCCCGAGCAAGCGGCACAGGCGCGGAAAAATTTTCTCACGGCTGGGATGAGCGGATTTTCCAAACTCAATTCCGCTTTTGACAAACTGGATTATCCAAGCTGGCTTGGAAATCAGCCCATGGCGTTTTGTCGGCAAACGGATGGGAAAGGCAAAGTGAGTTGGGAAAGCGAGCCAGCGGCGAGAGATATTCGCGCCGGGGAGTTTCACCATTTTCGTCTGGCAGCGGGGCTGGGTTATTTTTCCGACGCAGCCGGAATGTTCATCCTCAATCTCAACGGCAAACGGGTCCTGGATTTCAACGTTACGCTCTCTGATGCGGCGTGGCAGAGCAAAGACGGACGGGTTTCCATGCGTTATCAAGTGATGGAAAATAACGTGGAGGATAGTAACGGCATTTTGACGATTTCAGTTCGCGAAGATTTGTTGCATGCCAACATGCCGGTCAGCTTTGAAGTAACTGGGTCGGCGGCAAATAGCCAGCGCTGGTTTGGAATCTATTTGTGGCCGGGAACGAAGAGCGCGAAAGCAAAATAGCCGCGTTGAGGGCCACCGGCTCCTGCCACACGGACGAAAAATGAATTGCCATCGCCCCATGCCCCGACTCATATAAGGAATAACCTATGAAAACACGGCGCGGCTTCACGCTCATTGAATTGCTCGTTGTTATCGCCATCATTGCGATCCTTGCCGGCTTGTTATTGCCGGCTTTGTCCAAAGCAAAACAGAAGGCGCACCTGACTAATTGCCTCTCCAACTTGAAGCAGTTGGGGTTCACCATGGCCATGTACACCGGCGATAACCGGGATCAGTTCCCTTACTCCGGTCGTGGCTGGCCCCAGATGCCATTCGTGGACCTTCTGAAAATGTTCAACTCTTACATCAGCACGAACAACCGCGCTTTCTTCCTTTGCCCCGCCGACCGCGGACGCGGATTTAACATGGAATGGGTCGTCCGCAACGGCAGCGGTGCCGGGATATCAACGAATCAATTGCTGTTTCCTTGTTCCTACTATTACTACTATCAATTCTACAATGACGACACCGGAAGCGGTCTAAAATTGCGCAAGGTTTCGGAAGTTCGTTTTTCAACTAGGAAGGCCATCGCGCCCTGCTTTGCCAGCACGCCCAATTCGGCCTACGACATCGTTCAAGGCACCACGACCGGTGGGCATGGGATCAAGGGTATGTCGCTGCTATTCGTGGATGGGCACTCACAGTTCGCCCTCTACCAGCAATTGAGTAACACCTTCGGGAGTGGAACACAGAAGATTTACAATCTGGACTGGACAGCGGGCGG
>JBKJOA010000224.1:0-3932 GCA_046593365.1 Limisphaerales bacterium | reverse complement strand
TACCTTGGAAGCATTGAGCCGTTTGCAACATGTGGATCTCGAAAAAAATCCTGCATTGAAAACTGCCGTTGACAAAATTCTGACGAAGACACGCGGGATGCCCCAATTCGTCATGGTGGTCAAACAACTTCAGCTCCAGAATCAAAACGAAGGGTTGCTTGAGGTCGCAAAAAATTTTCCCGCCAACGAAAGCGGCGTTGAAGCGATGCGGATGATTCTGGCAAACAACGGTTCCGATTTGCTGGAAAAATCGTTGCGAGGAAGCGATGCGGTGAAAATCGCCGAGGCGCTGGGCAACACCGGTTCAAAGGACGCATTACCAATTTTGCTGCCGATTTTGACCGACGCCACGCGCGATCTTTCATTGCGAAAACAGGCGGTGCTTTCTGCTGCGCAAACTCCCGAGGGTGCTCGGAAGCTGTTGGATTTGGCGAAGGAAGAGAAGCTGCCGCAGGATTTGAAACTCACGGCGAGCGCGGAGTTGAACAAGGTGCGCTGGGAAAAAACCAAGGAAGAAGCAGCGAAAATATTGCCTCTGCCGCAAAGTCATGGAGCCACTCCTTTGCCGGGCGTTGCGGAATTGTTAAAAATGAAAGGCGACCTGGCGAAAGGCGAACAGGTTTTCTTCCGCCAGGAATCAGCGTGCGGCAGTTGTCATCTAATTAAAGAGAAGGGGATGGAAATCGGGCCGACTCTCACGGAAATTGGCAGCAAACTCGGCAAGGAAGCGCTGCTTGAATCCATCCTCGATCCGAGCGGGGGAATTTCTTTTGGATTTGAGGCGAATCAGGTTGAACTGAAATCCGGCGATGAAGCATACGGTCTTGTCGTCAGCGAAACCGGCGACGAGCTGGTGATGAAAGATCTCAAGGGAATTGTCGCGCGCTACAAAAAAACCGAGGTCGCGAAACGACAGCAGCTTAAAACCTCGATCATGCCTGCTGGTTTGCAGCAGACGATGTCCGCGCAAGAGTTGGTTGACCTGGTGGAATTCCTTTCGTCGCTTCGCAAACCCGCGCCGTAACGACTCTAGCTCTGTAAAATCTTTTCCAACTGGACTGCGAATTCCGGACCGCTGCCGGTTTCCTCATGTTTGAAGTAGACGAAGATCTCGCTCGCGGCATCCCGTTTTTTGCGAATGATTTCAGCCCATCTTTCGAGACCCGCCTTCTTATACTGATTACGCAAACGAAAGTAGGCGAACGAACTCGTCATCACGACTGGCGTGGAAAGTTTCTCGCTATCGGCGATGCACAACCCCGCGCCGCGAGATTTCAGTGCGGCGAAAACCGCGTCATCAAACCACGAGGCGTGACGAAACTCAAACGCGGCCCGGATTCCGTTAGGCAATAAAGCGAGAAGCTCTTCGAGGCGCGGCAAATCTTTTTTGAGAAACGGCGGGAGCTGGAACAAGATTGGCCCGAGTTTTTCGCCAAGCACCAGCGCGACGTTCCAAAACCTCTCCAGCACCTCTCCGCTACCAGCCAATTTTTGAATGTGCGTGATCTGTCTCGGTGCCTTTAAGCCAAACCGAAAATGCGCGGGTGTTGCAGCGGCCCAATTCAAAAGCGTCTTCTTGCTGGGAACTCGATAGAAGCTGTAGTTAATCTCCGTTGTAGAAAAGCGCGCCGCGTAAAACGGGAGCATCTTCGCAGCCGCAAGAGTAGTGGGGTAAAATTTCCCTTTCCACTCCGGATATTGAAAGCCCGATGTGCCAATCCAAATCACGAAGCCAACTTACGCCAAATATATTAAATTTCAGGATAAAGAATTGCTCTGGCTCTGCCGTGTGTCACCACGCCGTATTCTTCAAAAAAGCGATCAGGTCCGTCAATTCCTGCTTGGTCAATTGTTCATCCAAGCCGCCCGGCATGACCGAGGCGGTTCCCGGTCGCATTTCAGTAATTTCATTCCGCGCAATTTTTACTTCGGTATTCGGTCCGGTGACGAGGACAAGTTCTTCAGGCGAATCTTTTTTGATGATGCCGCTGTAATCCTCGCCTGATTTCGTGGCGACAATCATCGGCTCGAAGCTGCGCACGAAACTGGCGCTGGGATAAACAAGGGCTTCGAGCAAATCGCGTTCGGTGCGCGTTTTGCCGATGCTGGTGAGATCAGGGCCGACGTGTCCACCGAGATAGCCAATCGCATGGCAAGAGGAACACGCCGCTTTGGAGCTATTGAAAACCATTTGCCCGCGACGCACGTCGCCACCCTTCATCGTGGTCAACAATTCATCAAGATGCGCCGACTGTTTTTTCGCATCAACGTTCAGCAATGCGTAAAGCGATTCCGCCTGCGATTGCACTGATGCAGGATACTTTTCAAAAAGCGGTTTCAATCGTTCGACGCGCAAGGTGTTAACCGTTTTAGCTTCCTTCAATGCGCTAACTAGTTTTGTTCCGACAATTTCGTTGGTGGCAGTGGGTTTCTCGAATGCGCTCAACAACTTCATCATCTCCATCGGGCCAACCGTTTTGAGCGAATCGGTCAACGCGAGCAATTGTTCCTGGCTCAACTTGCCGCGGGTCAAAACGGATGAAGCCGCCGTTCGCGTCAGCACCGGTTTTGTTGAATCCAAATTGGCGCGGAGAAAATCGAAAAGTTCGGGTTCGAGATTTGCGATGTTCGGCAAGGCGGCGAGCGCATTCAGCCGCAATTCCGCCGATTGCGATTGGTCGCGGGCGATTTTCAAAAGCGCGTCGCTCAACTCGGCAGATTTTTCTTTCGTGGCGGGAATAGCGCGCGCTGCGGCGATGGCTTCTGCAATCAATTCTTTGCCATCGAGAAGTTTTGTGATTTCTGTCGTCCAGGCAACCGGTGCAGTTTTTAAATTGGATTGTTCAATCGAATGCAGTGCAATCGCCAGCGCTTTGCCTGAACTGTCCTGTAACTTGGTCGTAAGCAAATCCTGAATCTTTGTGTTTTCCGTAAACTTGGAGAGAAGTTTTTCAAAATCAGTTTGTTCTTCAGGCGAATAATTCTCCTTGAATTGGTTTTGAAAAAATTCGGCCAATGAATTTCCCCACTCGGTGTGATGTTCCAGAATCCAGAGCGCGGTAGTACGGAAATCTGGCTGGAATTTGTGATCGGACGAAAGAAGAGATAATACCTCTTCCGGTTTCAAACCGCCGTTGTCCATCTGGTCAAGCGCGATGAGAATTGCCGGCAGGATGCCGGGTTCTGAAATGGAATCGTCCAGTAACTCTCGAGCCGCTTTTGGAGAATTCGCCTCAATTAATGCGTAGGTAAAGCTATGTTGAAGCACGCGATTCCTCGATGGGAGCAAACAATCAGTAATAATCATGGAATGAATATGGTCGCGAACCGACCTATCAAATGCGCCGGTTCTTCCCAACAATTCAAAGTAAAGGCGTTCCTCGTTCAGAATGATAAACAGGCTGGCATTCGGTGCAGATAACTCAGCCGCCTTCTTGTCACGGTGTAGCGACGCGGATTGGTAAGCGACGGATCGAACTCCGCTATCAAAATCTTTGAGGCCGAGTCGTACTGCTTCGCGTGCTTTTGCCGACTCGATGCGCGTCAAGGCCCATAATGCATTCTGGCGCTTGGCCGCACCACCGGGCCAATCCGTTATTCGAGCTGCTTCCCTGCGGTAAAATTCATCCATGTAGAGTTTCTTACTCCGCTCCTTTACCGGTTTTGGTTTCGGCGCCGACTCCAACACTTCTCGCAAGGCTGGCACCGCAACATCGCCTAATTTGCCAAGACGATTAAGTGCTCGTTGTTGGACGAAAATGCGTCGATCTCCAAGCAACTTCACAAGTTCAGTTGGATTTAGCTTTACCCAATCAATTTTCAAACCACGCCCGTCTTCGACTTTCTTCGCGCCGGTTTTGCGAATTCGATAAATCGCGCCGAGCACGTCCGGTTTGTAGAGCTGCGAGGTGGGGCAACAAATTTTATACCAG
>JBKJOA010000166.1:0-9810 GCA_046593365.1 Limisphaerales bacterium | reverse complement strand
TCTTCACGTTTTGGAACAAATTCCTGCGCTACAAATCCTTTGTAACCGGTTTCCACAATCGCCTTCATCACTGCCGGATAATTGATTTCCTGCGTGTCATCGATCTCCGCGCGACCCGGAACGCCGCCGGTGTGGTAATGGCCGAATGCTTCGTAATCTCTTTTGATCGTCGCAATCAAATCGCCTTCCATGATTTGCATGTGATAAATGTCGTAGAGCAATTTGAACCTTTCTGAGCCGACGCGCTTGACCAATTCCACACCCCACGCCGAATGGTCGCACATGTAATCCAGGTGATTCACCCTGCTGTTCAACAATTCCATGCAGATGGTGACCTTGTGTTTTTCCGCAATCGGCGCGATCCGCTTCAAGCCAATCGCGCAATTTTCCAGGCCTTGCGCGTCATCCATTCCCGCGCGATTTCCGGAAAAGCAAATGATGTTTGGCGCGCCCGCTTTGGACGCCGCCGGAGCTGTTTCCTCGAAAAAGCGAAGAATCTTGTCGTGGTTTTCGATGCGATTGAGACCACTGCCAATACCGCCGGGAACACCCGAGACCATCGCGCAAGTAAGATCGTATTTTTTCAGCGTCTCGAAATGTTTCACTTCGAGCAACTCAATGGATTTCAAGCCAATCTCTTTGGCCGATTTGCAAAGATCTTCCAGTTCAATCTTCGGGTAGCACCATTTGCAAACGGAATGATTGATTCGCCCTTTGAAAGGCGTCCCCAGAGAATTTTCGGCGGCGTTGAGGCGATGAGAAAGGCTTGAAGCGGCCGTTAAAACAGCGGCGCTGCCGGCAAGTTTGCGAAGCGCTGAACGTCGGGTCAGTGGATTGTTCATGTCCCGACTCTAAAAACATTCCCCGCGAAAAACCACGTTAAACTCGTGATTTTTGGTAACGCTCGGAAACAAAATCCCAATTGATGACGTTGTAAAATGCCGTGATGTAATCAGGACGTTTGTTCTGATATTTCAAATAATAAGCATGCTCCCAGACATCCAGGCCGAGCAGCGGAAAACGTCCGGCGGAAAGTGGCGTGTCTTGATTGGGCGCGCCTTCGACGAGCAATTCCTTGTTCTTTCCAAGCGTCAGCCAGGCCCAGCCGCTGCCGAATTGTTTGGTCGCCGCTTCGGAAAATTTCTCCTTGAACTGCGCGAAGCCGCCGAAATGTTGATCAATTGCTTTGGCCAATTCGCCTTTTGGTTGGCCGCCGCCATTTTTCTTCATCATCTGCCAGAACAAACTGTGGTTGAGATGGCCACCGCCATTGTTGCGAACGACCGCACGAATTTTTTCGGGAACGGAATCCAGGTTTTGCAACAGTTGCTCAACCGATTTTTTCGCGAGATCAGGAAAATCCGCGAGGGCTTTGTTCAAATTGTTCACGTAAGCCGCGTGATGTTTGTCATGGTGAATCTCCATCGTGCGCGCGTCGATGTGAGGTTCCAGCGCATCCGACGCGTAGGGCAGGGGCGGAACACGAAACGGGCCTGCGAAAGCCGTGGCACTGGCCGTGGCAGTTGGCTGTTGGGCGGAGGCGACTTTGATCATGGAACTGGCTGCGATGGCAGCGGTTCCGAGCAATGCCGTTTTTTTAATGGCCTGGCGTCGTGTAATCATAATTATTGTTCCTGCGAATGAGACTTACAGACTGCGATTTTTTGCGCCAGCGGGAATGCAATTAAGTTTGGCCGAGTGACTTCACCACGTTGAGCAAATTAATTATTCCAATCAAACGCCCGCTTCTTCAACGCGTAAATGTAACCGACGAACAGAATGCCCAGGAAAGAAATCATCGATCCAAAAATCAGGGCCGCATTTTCAACCAGCATTTGACGATACACCACGGCCCACGGGAAAAGGAATACGACTTCAATATCGAAAAGGATAAACAGCATGGCCACCAGGTAAAACTTGATCGAAAGACGGGTGTTCCCTTCGCCAACGGGTAACATGCCGCATTCGTAAGGAGTGTTTTTTATTTTGGTTTCGCGTCGATTTTTGTTCGCCCATTTGCCAACGACATCGGAAAGAATTAAAGTCGAGGCAGCGAAACCGACGGCGACCAAACCAAGAATCAGAACGGGAATGTATTGAGCTAACTGCGAATCCATTGAGGGAATTTAAGAATCGGCCTCTTCCTTGGCAAGTGGAGAAATGAGCGAGCGCATCTGCATCTGGAACCCGCCGGACGCTCGCTTTCCATCTCATTTACATAAATTACGATGGCACAGTGGAAAGTCTTTCAAAACTCTCCTCGATGAACGTGGTGTTTTGGATTCGCGCCAGCTTGGCGTAGAGACCGTTTTGTTCCAGCAACATTTGATGCGGACCCCGCTCGATGATTTCGCCGTGGCGCATGACAAGAATCTGGTCGGCGTTGCGGATGGTACTCAAGCGATGAGCGATAACGAAACTCGTGCGGTTAGCCATGAGACGTTCCAGTGCTTCCTGGATTAATTTTTCGGTTGCCGTATCCACGCTTGCCGTCGCCTCATCCAGAATCAATATGGGCGCGTTCTTTAACAAAGCGCGCGCGATGCTGACGCGTTGTTTTTCGCCGACGCTGAGTTTCACGCCGCGCTCGCCGACGCGAGAATCGTAGCCGTCCGGCAATTGCGTGATGAACCCGTGGCAATTGGCCGCACGGGCTGCGGCAATCATTTCTTCATCCGTCGCGTTTAGTTTTCCGTACAAAATATTTTCGCGAACCGTGCCGTTGAAGAGGAATGCTTCCTGGCTCACGACGCTGATCTGCGCGCGCAATTCCTCCAGCGGAATCTCGGCGATGTCGCGCCCGTCAATGGTAATTTGGCCAGAACTGAGTTCGTAAAATGCAGGAAGCAGATTGACCAACGTCGATTTGCCGGCTCCGGTTGGTCCGACCAGCGCGATCATTTCTCCCGGTGAGGCCTGGAGCGAGATCTCTTTCAGCACGGATCTATTTTCGCCGTAACTGAAGCCGACATTTTTGTAGTTCACTTCGCCACGCACATTCCAATCCGGCGCACCGATCTTTGAAAGCCGGTTTTTGGTTTGGGCGGACGCGCGTTCGGCGGGCGCGTCTAAAATATCGAATACACGTTCGCCACCCGCGCGCGCGGCTTGCAACATCTGGTTCAACCCGTGCAAGCTTCGGATCGGCTCGTAAAAGAGAGCGAGATAAAAAAGAAAAGCAATGAGCTGACCGAGCGTCATCGTCCCTTCAAGAACGTGTCTTCCTCCGACCCACAAAACCAAACCCATTCCAAGCGCAGCGGCAAAACTCATGGCGGGCGAATACATCGCCCAGACTCGCATCACGCCGAGGGTTCCGGTGCGCAACTCGTTCGCGCGATCAGCAAATCGCGCATCTTCGTGCGGTTCGCGCGCGAATGATTTGATCTGGCGAACGCCTTGCAAATTATCCATTAGCAACGAATTCATCGCGCTGGAAGCTTCGCGTTGCGCGCGGTAACGGCGGTGCGCGGTGAACGTGTACCAAAGGGCACCGCCCGCAAGAATCGGCAACGGAGTCAGCGCTACCCAGGTGAGTGTTGGGTTCGCGAGAAAAAGCATCGTGAGTACGCCGATGATGGCCAGGATTGAAACCGTGCCTTGCTCGGTGCCATCAATGAGCAGGCGCTCGACAGAATTGACGTCTTCGATGACGCGCGTCATTAGGTCGCCGGAAGCGCGTTGGTCGAAATAATTTACGGGCAACCGTTGCAGCCGCGCATAAACGTCGCGACGCATGTCGAAAATCACGTTTTGTTCAAACGTATTGTTGATGCGAATCCGAATACTGTTGAAAAAATCGCGCAGGAAAAACGCGCCGATCAATCCCAGCATCGCGGGCATCAAGAGGGAAATCTGCTTTTTCCCGATGGCTTCATCGATGACAAACTGCGTGAGCTTCGGGTAGGCAAAGGAAAAACCAAGCGATAGGATCGCGCACGAAATGGTGCCGAGCGCCATCATTTTATATGGTTTCAGGTAAACCGAGACGCGGCGGACAATTTCCCACGTGGAACGGGATTTGGATTTGAAGGTTGGATCGGAATGAGCTGAGCGATTCGGATGTAGCGACATGAGTTTATTTTTTTCAGGAGCCGAATCTGTAACTCACAATCGCCAAAGATTCAATGCAGCATCCGCAAGGGTGTGTGAGCAGTTTTAAAATTACTCGTGCAATTTCGGAGAAACTGCTTAGCTTGATGCCGCGCATGGCTGTCGAAATTGACACAAAGCAAATCGCCCAGGTCCAACGGGAGGTCCAGACCATTTACCAAACCATTTTTCCTCAAGGCTCCGCAGCTTTTGTTCCAGAAGTTTTCGGTTGGACCCACGATTATTTCACCGGAAAATATCACGACTATCAACCGATCGATGCCCGCTATCACGATCTGGAACACACGTTGCAAGGAACGCTTTGCATGGCGCAGTTGTTGCGCGGCTGGCATTTGGCGAAGGCACAACCCTCTTTGACGCAACGCGTGTTTGAGTTGGGATTGCTCGCGATTTTGTTGCACGACACCGGTTATTTAAAAAAACGAGGAGACAACGAGGGAACGGGTGCGAAATATACGCTGATTCATGTGGATCGCAGTCGGCAATTCGCCCAGGAGTTGATGGGCGAGAAAAAATTTTCCGCGTCAGAAATCAAATCTGTGCAGAACATGATCTGCTGCACTGGAGTCAACGTGGATATATCTTCCATTCCATTTCAAAGCGAGGTGGAACGCCGCATCGGTTTCGCTTTAGGCACGGCTGATTTACTCGGGCAGATGGCGGCTAAAGATTACATCGAGAAATTGCCAGTTTTGTATTCGGAATTTGCCGAAGCAGCCCGTTATGACGCTGGAAAGGCGCGAGGCAGCGCGGCATTTAACAGTGCGGAGGACTTGCTCCAGAAAACTTCCATGTTCTGGGAAAAATATGTCCAGACCAAAATTGAAAACGATTTCCAAGGTGTTTATCGGTTCCTCAACGATCCTTATCCTGACGGGCAAAATTATTGCATCGACCGCATTGAGCAGAATATCCACCGCCTGCGCCGACAACTCGGGAAGGCAGCGTAACTGGCAGGCTTCACCAACCGCTGATGGGCGTGTCGCTACGGGATTTAGTGAAATTAATAAAAAAACGGAGAACTGCGCGTTAGTGCGAAACAGATATTTTCCCGGCCAACTCTTCGGCGGGATAGGTCCAAATTTCCGCAAGCGTGGGATGATAGTGCGGCATCGTGGCAAGTTCGTGGACGGTCATGTGCTTATGCATGGCAGCGATGATTTCGTGGATTAGTTCTCCACCCATCGGCCCGACGCAACTGCCGCCCAGAAGTTCTCCCGTCTCAGGGTTTGCGAGGAGTTTGACGAAGCCATCCTTGGCATCCATCAGCAACGACTTGCCATGATCATGGAATGGATAGGTAGCGACCAAGTAGGGAATGCTCTTGGCGCAGGCTTCCCGCTCCGTCAGTCCCACCGTAGCGAGTTGCGGGTCGGTGAATACCACGCTGGTGAGGAGACGGTAATCAATCGTCTTCTTTTTGTGCGGATGAGCGATATTATGCGCAGCGATTTCTCCTTGTTGAATAGCGATGTGAACGATTTCGTAAGGTCCGGTGCAATCGCCGGCCGCGTAGATGTGCGGTACGGTGGTTTGCATCTGTGGATTGGTGATGATGCGCCCGTAGTCGGTTGCCACGCCAATGTTGTCGAGGTTCAGGCTCGCCGTATGAGGAACGCGACCAAGGCCGAAGAAGATTTCTTCTGCCGTTACTTTGCGCGTGTGCTGGTCTTGCTGAAAGGTAACCCCTTTAAGTTTCCCATCGGTGTAGGCGTCAAGCAACCGGGTATTGCTAAAGACCTTCATCCCCTCGCGCTGAAAGACTTTGGCTAGTTCAATACCCGCGTCGCTGTCGAAATCGCGCACAAGATGTTCGCTTCGTTGCACCAGCGTGACCTCGACATCCATGCGCTGGAAGAATTGTGCGAACTCCACTGCAACAGCGCCACCGCCCAGGACAATTATCGACTTTGGCAGACGAGTCAGCGCCAGGGCATCATCACTATCGAGAGACCCGACCTGGTTAAGATGCGGCAACGGTGAAGGAGCGACCATGGAACCGGTGCTGAGTACAAAACTTTTCGCCGTAACGGATTTGCCGTTTTCGAGCGCAAGCGTAAGCAGGTCGGTAAAGCGCGCATTTGCACGGATGAAGGTAAACTTGCCACCGCTTAGTTGTTGCGCGCGATAGTTGGCAAATTCGCGGATGATCTCGTCTTTGCGTGCCATGACCTTGGTGAAATCGAAGCCAGCCTTGGGAATGTGCAAACCCCAGAGCGACGCTTTGCGGGAAAGGTGAAGCACATCCGCCGCATAGAGAAGCGCCTTCGTCGGCATGCATCCGCGTAAGATGCAAAGCCCGCCCACTTCCTCGCCTCCCTCGACGACGACTACCTTCAATCCGGACCCTGCCGCGGTGCGCGCCGCTGCGTAACCACTACTCCCACCACCCACCACCGCGAGATCGTAATCAAATTGTTTCACACTTCAAAGATGGGATCGTGCGCCAAAGATTCAATCACGATTAATGCCGAAGAGGGGACTAATGTCTTTAACAAGATAAATTTCGTCATCACGCAGGAAATGGCGCAGATCGGTGACGCACAAATGCTGTCGCTCGCTCCCCAATCAGAATAAGCACATTAAGGACTTGGGTGCGTCAATACGACTTGCTTGTTACTCGCCCCCCGCGATAGCTCAGCCAATGGATGTCTTTGTCTCCAGCAGTTGCGGGGGCATCGGGATTGGTTCGTGTCGTATCCACCTTTTGCGCGCGGCGGGCCGCAAGCGAAGCTACCCATTTGTGAATCTCGGAATGACCATCGGCGAAGGCAACCCCTGCCGCGCCGTTATGGTAGGTGGCTGGCTGGTCCACCCAAGATGATACATAAGGGTTAAAAAAACCTGCATCGTTGATGCTGCACGGATGCTCATCCAGATAAACCCATGTCTCCGCCGGCCCCGGAAAACTAAAATCGGAAGTTTTCTTTATGTGCTTGTAAATAGGATCCCAAGGGCCATCTTTAGCATTGCCCTCGCCGATGCCGATATTACCGGCAATGCTCCGAGCACGTTCCGTCCAACCCTTCTTTCGTTGCGCCGCGCTTAAGTAAACGTCGGCCGGACATTTGAATACGTTCTTGTTTTTTCCCAAGTACCTTCCGAGTTTCGCATATTTGTCGTCGGTCAAGAAGAGAGTGTTGGTATTGTCAGGGGCGACGTCCCAATCCAGCCATCCCACGACCCAAGGTGCCGCCTTTGGGTCGCTTGCGATCGATCCGTTCCTAGCAGAACCACCATGATAGCTCATAACGATTCGTTCGTTATTGTCCCCGGTGTACATTTGCCATGCGATCATAATTTGCTTGGTGTTGTTCATGCACATGATGCCTTGGGCTTTGGTCTTTGCCTTGGCTAACGCAGGCAGCAACAAGCCCGCGAGGATCGCGATAATGGCAATGACGACCAGCAGTTCAATCAGCGTGAAGGCGCCAAGAACCCGATGGCGCCGACTTCGCTGATGAGAGTTGGTGGGTTTTATTGTTCGCATAAATTAACACTTTTTTTCGATTATTATTGGAACACTAAAACTATGGTGCGGAAATGACCTGCGCACAAGTGGATAATGGGGAAGTGCTGGCTGCCTTGGTACATCGTGTTCTTTCACGAGAACTGTTGTTGAGCGCGTTAACTGGCAAATTCGCTGACAACCGTGTCTTTTCGCGTTATCGCCTTGGAATGTGCAAATCCAAGAGCGATGCATTACGGGTTAACTTATTCCCACACGACCAGGAGGACCTTACTTACTTTTCGCAGAGGATCTTTCGATTACCCACTTAGTATCGCGGGTGCCGGTGGCGGCTATAAAATTGTTGTATTGAGTCTGCTTCACCGGTACACGCGTGCTGCTGTCGAGCCACTTCTTAATCTCCGCGTGTCCATCGGCAAACCCAAACCCACAAGCCCCATTATGATAACTGGCCGGAAGATCAACCCAGTTGTTGGGATCCGTCACGCCCATGATGGTCCAGGCGTCATTGATGCTGTCAGGATGCTCGTCCACAAATACCCAGAGTTTGGAGGGAGGTGGGTTTTTGATATCGGACATTTTTTGATAGCTCCACCATCCCGCAAACCAATGAGAGCCGTCCCCTGCATGGTCGCCAGGGTATGCTCCGCCTTCGATAAATCCATTCATGCCGACACTTCGGACTCGGGGCAGCATTTGTGCACCCTGTTTGCACAGGTAGATGTCTGCTGGGCATTTGTAGATGCCAATGTTCTTTGTATAAGAGCCAAGCTTCGCATTTTTCAGGTAGAGCGTGTTTGTATTGGCCCTATTGTTGGGTGAGAAATCCAACCAGCCAGGGACCCAGCTATAATTGAAATCGGTCGTGCCACCGTCTTTATTAGGAACCAGCCTGTCTTTGTTGTCATCAGCGTACATGATCCAAGCCAACGTCAGTTGTTTTTGGTTGTTGAGGCACATGATGCCTTGCGCTTTGGTCTTTGCCTTGGCTAACGCAGGCAGCAGGAGGCCCGCGAGGATCGCGATAATGGCAATAACGACCAGCAGTTCAATCAGGGTGAAAGCGCCAAGAACCCGATGGCGATGGGTTCGCTGATGAGAGTTAGTGGATTTAAATGCTCGCATAAATGATCGCTTTTTTCGATTGCTTATTGAATTATAAAATTACTATGCGTCGAAAATGATTTGCACACAAGTGGATAGTTGGGAAGTGCCCTAATAAGGCTGGTTCGTCGTTTCTCTTTCTTTATGCTTACCTCCATTCGCAGGGACGCTCCGGAAATCCACGCGCATGGCTTAAAAGTTTATTTCAAAGCAGGGAATTTATTGGCAATCACGTCCGTTCGGGCTAACAATGTCAGGGTTATCGCAATGAAAGGAAAAACCTATGCCAACTCTCGCCACAACAGTTGACGGCCTCAAACTTCCCAATCCCTTTATCATCGGCTCCGGCCCGCCTGGGACGAATCTGAATGTCATTGGAAAAGCGTTCAAGGAGGGGTGGGGTGCGGTCATCGCCAAAACTGTTTCGCTCGATGCATCAAAAGTCATCAACGTCACACCGCGTTACGGCAAATTGATGGCGGGCGACGGCAAGGAAGTCATCGGTTGGGAAAACATCGAATTGATTTCTGATCGTCCGCTCAAGATTTGGGAGGAGGAATTCAAGAAGTGCAAACAAATGTTTCCCGATGGCGTGTTGATCGCGTCCATCATGGAGGAATATAACCAGGATGCGTGGATTGAGATCGTGGAACGGTGTGAAGCGGCGGGTGTGGACGCGTTTGAATTAAATTTCTCCTGCCCGCACGGTTTGCCGGAACGCAAAATGGGCGCGGCGATGGGGCAAGACCCGGACATTCTTGAAGAAGTTTGCGGTTGGGTGAAAGGCGTGGCCACAAAACCGTTCTGGGCGAAGATGACGCCGAACATCACGCACATCGAAGATCCAAGTCGCGCGGCATTGCGCGGCGGCGCGACGGGACTGAGCGCGATCAATACGATCCGCAGTGTCATCGGCGTGAATTTGGATACGCTGCGTCCCGAACCGTCGGTCGAAGGTTACACAACGCCCGGTGGTTATTCGTGCAAAGCGGTGAAGCCAATCGCGCTCCGCATGGTGATGGAAATCGCGACGATGATTCGCAAAGAATTTCCCGGACGCTCGCTCTCAGGCATCGGCGGAATCGAATCAGGCAACGATGCGGCGCAATTTATTTTGCTCGGCT
>JBKJOA010000146.1:0-2807 GCA_046593365.1 Limisphaerales bacterium | reverse complement strand
CTTGGCCATTACCAGCGTAATCGGAATCACGAAGTTGATGATGCGGGGCGTATTCGCGTATCCACAAATGGTATCACTGACGACCTATGTTTGGGGATTCCTGCTGGCTTGGGTGATCTTTCGCGGTAAGAATTGGGCACGATGGGTTTATTTGGTTCTGATTGCGGTTGCCGTCCTGAGTTTGTTGTTTTCGCCGGCTGAGATTAGTTGGCGACTGTCCCGCCCGGTATTTGAGATCGCATGGTTTTGTCTCGGCTCCTTGATGTCTCCTATTGCCGTTATCCTACTGTTCTTGCCGGCCTCCAATGAGTGGTTCCAAAAACAAAAGAACGCGGCCTAACCAGGCGCTGCAGCGAACGGCGGCGGGCCATCGCGGTTGCAATCGGCGCGCCTCGTGGCCGCCGTCGTTGAGCTTGGGTCGTTAGGCGACTTTGCGCGCTTGCCCGAATCGAGGCCACCGAATACAGTCACCGTATGAAGACCGTCACTCTTACCGCCCACGTCAACGGCGACAGCATCCAACTCGACGAGCCGTTCGCTCTACCTGCCGACGCCCGGCTTCTCGTAACGATTCTTCCAGAGAGCTTGCCCGACGCCGAGCGGCAGCAGTGGTATGCGCTTTCCAAAGCCGGTCTTGCGCGTGCTTATTCGGACAACGAGCCAGATTATTCGGCGAGCCTCGTGCGCACCCACGCCGCCAAATGAAAGAGGGCGATGTAGTCCTCACCGCCTTCGAGCAGGCCGACGGCCAGACCAAGAACAGGCCAGCAATCATTTTGCGCGTGATGCGTCCGTTTGGCGACCTTCTCATCTGCGGCATCAGTCGCCAGTTGCACCACCGAGTCGCCGACTTCGACGAGATTATCGCTCCGACCGATTCAGATTTCGCATCGAGCGGTTTGACGAGCACATCGCTTATCCGCCTGGGTTTTCTCGCGCTGCTACCCACCGATGAGTTCTTAGGCGACATCGGCTCTATCTCACCCGAGCGACATACCCGATTGCTGCGTCGTCTAGCCAGCTACCTTCAGGAAGCTGCCGATGAACGAACCGTCGCCTAAACCATGCGCCAGCCTGTGTTAAAACTCAAAATTGTTCATTGTGAAGAAGGAAAAAGAGGTTCAAAACACCTTAACCATGTCATGAAAACGTTCTATAACTTAGCTTTATCCGTTAGGCAGCAAATCACATATTCTATGAAAACATTCCTCGTCATCATTGCTTCGACTTTTATGGTGGGCTGCGCCAGCACTGGTCCGAAGGTTTCCAAAACGGATACTAGCAACCGGGCTACGGCAGATTCATTCCAAGCAAGCACAGCACAATACCTCTGGCCATCAGCTCTGTACCCGAACGGCCAGCCGACCATCAACGCGGGTCATGTGGAGAATTTCCAACAGCACAAATTCCTGAACCCGGCTCAAATCGACGACGCCACCAAGTCCGGCGTAGGCCCCGGTGGAGTTTACCGCGATCCGTGGGGTAATCCATACATGATCACCCTGGGCGTAGGCCTCGGTGGAGTTTATCGCGATCCGTGGGGTAATCCATACGTGATCACGCCGGACCTAAATAACGGTGGCAAAACTCGTGACGGTCTTTAAGAACTTGCAGCCGTATCCTGTGAGCCGATGCCTAACAAGACGCTGCAGGCAAAGCGGGATGACGCGTTCAGTTCCGCTTCGCGGTTCACGTCTTTTGGTCCCGCTTGCCTGAGCTAATTTGCTTCGTTCTCCTCGCCTGCCATGATTAACTTCGGATTACCTATATTGGTCGTTAGGCGTTCTACGCGCCACTTGACAGAGCGCACGCTTTAGCGCACGCTTCGGGCATGACTTCACTTCCTGTCACCCAAGCCCGCTCGAAGCTCTACCAACTACTTGATCAAGCCGCCGATTCACACGAACCCATCCAAATCACGGGCAAGCGTTCCAACGCGGTTCTCGTGTCGGAGGACGACTGGCGCAGCATCCAGGAGACGCTTTACCTCATCTCGATTCCCGGTATGCGCGACTCCATCCGCAAGGGCATGGCCGAGCCGCTCAACAAAGCCGCCAAGAATCCCGGCTGGTGAACTGGTCTCTCGTTTACACCAAGCAAGCCCAGAAGGACGCCAAGAAGATTGCGTCCTCGAATCTCAAATCACAGGCGCAACGTCTTCTCGACATCATCGCCAAGAACCCTTTCCAGAACCCGCCGCCCTACGAAAAACTCGTTGGCGATTTGGCTGGGGCATATTCGCGCCGCATCAACATTCAGCACCGCTTGGTGTATCAGGTCTATGATGCGAAGCACACAATCAAAGTCATCCGAATGTGGACTCACTACGAATGAGCCGAACTCCTCTTGAGAAACTAGGCGTCTAAGTGGTTGGAGTGCATCTGAGTTTGTAGCCGAGGGCGGCGGCGTTTTGTTCGAGGCGGGAAAGCGGTTCACAAAGTCCGGCCCCAGTTCGGTGAAGAGAACCAGCAGCGAACCCGGCCATCGCGCACAGGTTGCAATCCGATGCCCTCGCGGGCCGGGTCGCTGAGCTTGGGTTCGTCGTTGGAATCTCAGCCCGTCTCCCGTTTCCGTCTGGGTGTGGGCCGTTGCCGGTGTCGCACCCCGGACCTGTCAGCAGCGAGTTTATATTTTCGGCGAGATTGATTTGAACTACTTTTTCGTTTTGAAAAATGATCGGATTTAAAATTTCACACAGGCTCGCGCGGGCTTGTTCTTATCTTCCAATTTTCCTCAGCAGCCTCTTCGCGTGATTGACCCAGATGCGATCTCTTTTGCGCTGGAATTTCGGCGCGTGCAAATCATCC
>JBKJOA010000110.1:0-12765 GCA_046593365.1 Limisphaerales bacterium | reverse complement strand
CGCCGAACCCACACAGAACCGGAATCCAAATAAATTGGAAAGTCGCTGTGGCCAAAACAATAAAAAACCGGCATCGTCCTATCGACATGGCCAATAATGTTTACGGCATCCATTTAGAATCAGGTTATCAGCAAAAGCGCGGCGGGCAGTTCGCATGGGACGACCAAGCCTTAATGATCTTCGTCTCAAAGCCAGGAGGTCGAGCGATTTGAAAATTCAACTGAGCCGGAAAATTCGGAGTGCGGTGCTGGTGGTCTCGTTGTGCTTTTCGCCGTTCGCTCAGGGACAAACCTCAACTGCTGGCGCAACGAATCTTCCGGCAGCGGAAACTTTTGTTCTCCCCAAATCCGTCCCCGACCCCATCGAACCGTTTAATCGGGTAGTGTGGGCCTTCAACAAGCGACTTATGACCGGCGTAATCAAGCCGACCAGCAGGGTTTATCGGTTCGTCGTCGTGAAACCAGTCCGAACCGGAATCGGAAATTTTGGCAAGAACCTCACTTATCCTGGACGGGCAATCAACAATCTGCTTCAGGGAAAGTGGAGCGGAGCACGCGATGAATCCTATCGGTTCCTTTGCAATACCACAGTTGGGGTAGCGGGGTTCTTTGACGTGGCGAGCAAACGGAAGATTCCGAAATCGGAAGCGGATTTTGGCCAGACTTTCGGTCAGTGGGGTTGGAAGCCACACTGTTTCATAATGTTACCATTTTTGGGACCCAGCAACGAACGGGACACCCTCGGATGGGCGGCCGATACGGCGGCGAATCCATTGATCTATATTACTCCTTACAAATTTAACGCGAATGATCCCCTGACCTATCTCGGCCCCTATACCTATTTTAACTACGCGGTCATGTATAACGATCTCTCCGACAGTGTGGGTGAATATGTTCGCTTCAGTAAGGCGGCAATGGATCCGTATGCCGAGATTCAGTATGCCTGGACTTTCGCGAGAGAAAACCGAGTGGCGGATTTCCGCGTGAAGGGCGAACAAGACGAAGCCTCGTTGGAAACCCTGGAATCCGTCTTCTTCACCTACAAAGATCCAGAATTCCCAAGTCACGGCAAAACACGATCCGTTTTGATTCCGGCGACGGGGAAAAAATTAAAGTTCACGTTTTGGTTGCAACCGAAGAAAGCACCCGTGGTTTACATCGTTCCAGGTCTGGGATCTCATCGGCTGGCTCAACCCTCTATGGCATTAGCCGAGTTAGTTTATAAAAACGGCTTCTCCGCCGTAGTCGTCAGCAGCGCGTTCAACGCGGACTTCATGGAACACGCTTCGACTGCCGCAATGCCGGCTTTTCTGCCGGTGGACGGTCACGATGTGCATGCCGCTTTGACAGAAATTGATCGCCACTTGCAAACCAAATATCCGGGGCGTTTGGGTGATAAAGCGCTGATGGGTTACTCCATGGGCGCACTTCATTCTTTGTTCATCGCGGCCACCGAATCGACCAATCAGTTGCCGTTGTTAAAATTTGACCGCTACGTTGCCATCAATACGCCCGTCAGGATGATGCATGGGGTTTCCATGCTGGATGAATTCTACCAGGCCCCCTTGGAGTGGCCGGGCTTAGAACGAACCGACAACATCGAAAATACCTTTTTGAAAGTGGCCGCTTTGAGCAAGAGTACACTCACTCCGCAAACCTCACTCCCCTTCAACGCCATCGAATCCAAGTTTCTAGTGGGACTGGCCTTTCGACTCATGCTGCGGGATATTATTTTTAGCAGTCAGCGGCGACATAACCAGGGCGTTGTGGAACAACCGATCAGAAATTTTCGGCGCGGCCCTGTTTATCAGGAAATTCTTCAATATTCCTACCACGATTATTTTGAGAAATTTGCCCTTCCGTATTATTGGAGCCTGGGCATTGATTCGACGGCGGAAGCGCTGGAAAAAGCTGGCGATTTGCGGACCTATGAAGCCGCACTGCGCGCCAACCCCGATGTTCGTATCATTATAAATCAAAATGATTTTCTCCTGGCAGGCGAGGACCTGGAATGGCTGGAAGCCACGTTTACGCCGGAACAATTGACGGTTTTTAAAAAGGGTGGGCACTTGGGAAATCTTGTCAATCCAACGGTGCAGAAATCCATTTTGGGAGCGCTTACGAAGATGAAGGGACCCCAACCCAAAACTGAATGAGTCACTGAAGTTTCGCCCGTGAAGTCTGAAACTCCCGTGACCTTTATCCAAAGCAGTTCAGTCACGCTCAAAATATTCCGTGAAAAAAAGTGGGCGGTATCTCGTCGCCTTGCGCACCGCCATTGACGAGCGCGGTAATCCTTGTGGACTTCGTCGTCGGAGCAGCGTATAAGTTTTTCCAGAGTCACCGTGAAATAGAAATTGTTCGCCAAGATTTTGTTCTTGGGCAAAATGGACACGACTATCAACTATCGCGTCTGATAACTAAATGAGTGTCGGCCTTTGGCCATTTCAAATTTTATGAAACCAAATCAACAGGCGGCTTGCCGCTCGGAGGGTGCAACAAGACATCCGGGCGGTGGTTTTACCCTGATCGAACTATTGGTCGTGATCGCCATCATTGCAATCCTCGCAGGACTGTTGTTACCAGCGTTGAGCAAAGCTAAGGAAAAGGCATACCTAGCGAACTGCCTCAATAACCAGAAGCAACTCGCCTTGGCATTCGTGATGTACTCGGATGACAACCGTGGGTACATGCCCGGTCGTTATATCCAAGGTGTGGATCAATACGGAGGGGGTTATTGGCCGGGACCCCAACCGGGCATCTCGGCCGGGATCTCGGAAGCGGTCGCGATTGAACGTGTCCGGGTCGGCTTCTCCAAGGGGCCTCTCTGGAAATATGCTCCGAATCTAGGGACGTATCATTGTCCGGCCGATAAACGTTTCAGGCTGCGCAAACCGGGATCTCATTGGGCCTACGACAGCTATTCCAAGGTGGACGGAATGAACGGCGGATTCTACCAGCCGCAATGGATCGAGAAGCTGTCCAATGTCCCGCAGCCGAGCAGTGCGATCGTTTTCATCGAGGAACCGGATTCACGCGATTACAACCTGGGCACATGGGTGTTGGACGCCATTGGACACAAATGGATTGATCCGGTGGCTATCTTCCATTCAGGCCAGAGCAGTATTGGTTTCGCCGATGGACATGCCGAGGCCCATAAATGGGTTGAGGACACCACCCTCAAGCAGGCAAAAGCAGCCGAGAGCAATTTGGACACACAGTTCAACTGGGCAAAAAAGACACCCCGTGATCGTGACTTCGAGTGGATCGAGCCGCGTTACAAGTATAGCGATTGGCCAAAATATTTGAAGCCTTAGTTGCCGCTGCAATCACGGAGCTGGATGCTTGTGACCTAGTAAATTTTATGAAACCTAACGAACAAACGGCTTGGCGTTCAGGAGGTGGACGAAAACATCCCGGCGACGGCTTCACCCTGATCGAGCTATTGGTGGTGATCGCCATCATTGCCATTCTCGCCGGCCTGTTGTTACCAGCTTTGGGGAAGGCCAAATACAAGGGCCAGCGCGCCGCCTGCATCAGCAACATCAAACAACAATACCTGAGTCAACTCATGTATGCGGATGATTTCAACGGGAAGTTTCCGAACCACAACGATGTCAGCCCGGACTACCACCGCACCAGCACCACCGGCCAGCAAAGTATCGTGAACGCGATGCGCGGCACTTACATCAAGAACACTAGAATCCTCATCTGCCCCATTACTGCCACTGGCGTAGGACGGACGTGGTTGAACTATGCCGACCCGGCTAATTTTGCAGACAAGACCACCACCGATTACGGCGGTTGGGACACCACGGCGGCAAACGTTTTTACGCCCTACATGTGGTTCGCGAATTTCACCGCCTCGCCCGGCATGAAATTTGTCAATGCTCAGGGCGTGGTGAGCGCCAACGCTGTCGAGAATGAACCTGCCTGGCCGAAGAAAACCTCCGAGTTGGATAGCCGCCGGGCGTTCATCACGCATCGCGTCAGTGATACCCCCGGTACCAAGCTGTGGGACCTTGGACATCTCGGCAGTTTTGACGGGGGCAATACAAGCAAACCGCTTTGGAGTTGGGCGGTCACAGCGGACCAGCTCGTTGGACAAGCCGACGGGAGCCTCGTCGTCCGCCCGAAGGCTCAGATCCGGGTGCGCGCCCTCGGCGGACCCAGCGCAGACACGAGATATTATTATTGAACAGTTGTGTCGATTTTCAGGCCAGCACTTTGGTTGGCGGATTAGCTGGTTCGCGGCGAACGGGGGAGGTCGGAAGACGAATTACAGAATTCAGATAAACATCGAACGTCGATTATTTGGGTTTCTGCAAGCGGGCAAACCTCTCGCGTATCTCCCTGGTTTTTCCAATCGTAATCCAAACATCGTAGGAAAATAGGGTGCCGGGCTTGACCGCGAAATGGCCGAGCGGAGCGAAATAAGAACAAGAACCATGCTTCTCATCGCCATCGCCAAAACGATAACAAGTCAATTCATTCGCGACGGGCACGCAAAAACCGATACCCCAATCATTTGTGTTTACATACGCCGCCCAATGTTCAGTCATGCGCCGCTTTTCGTTCGGCCACCCCGGCCTGCTTCGATGCAACACGTCGTCGCTCCACGGTTTTTCACCGACATACAAAACCAGGGTATCCAAATCCGGCGCGAGGAATATTGCAGGAATCTCCTGGTCGGCAGGCCGATGAGAATTCGTTCCCGAATAGGTCATTTTAAATTGGATGTGCGCCATTGCGTTCGTGAGCGAAATCCATTGTTCAAAACAAACTTCGGGAAGCGCCGCGCCCGAGGCCCAATGTTTGGCTTCCGTTTTGGCGTAAATCGAAAGCGCCGTTGATTTTAATTCCAACACTTTCGCCGGGTTACCATGCCAATCTCCGCCCTGCACCGGGTTCCAACGCCACGGGGTTTTGTTCCACAAAGAACCGTCTGGATCCCCGTAATAGGATTGCTGAATCAGCCGCCCACGATCATGGTGATTCACCAGATTGCGACTCGAATCGCTTTCGGAAAAATAAGCGATGCCTGCGCCGGAACTTTTCTTCACACCCAACCGCACCTGCCCGTTGTCAATGAAAAGCCAGTCGTTTGTGGACGGCAAAGGAGAGGCGGTGGGAACATTCGTATCGGATTTGCCCGATCCCACGAAAACGGCAAGGATCACGAAGATAAACAAACTTCTTGTCATAAATGAATACCTTCAGCGCGATTTCTTCACGTAACCGTTGGCGCGAAACCAATCCACCGCATCGGCCAGCGCATTTGCCGGCGGCGTTTGGGGCAACCCGAGATCGCGAATCGCTTTCGCTGGATTGAAAAACATTTTGTATTTCGCCATCCGCACTCCGGCCAGCGGCGCTTTTGGCGCTTTGCCGGAAAATTTTGAAATCGTTTCATCAATGTGCGCCGCGAGCAGCGCGATGGAGTACGGGACTTGAAATTTCGGCGCGGGAATTCCGGTGATTTTTTCCATTACGGCGAAAGCTTGTTTCATCGTCCAATTTCCCGCTGCATTTCCCAAAATATAACGTTCGCCAATTTTTCCCTTTTCCGCTGCGAGAATATGCCCAATCGCAACGTCTCGGACGTGAACCCAATTCAATCCCGTGTCGAGATACGCGGGCATTTTCCGATTTAAAAAATCGACAATGACTTGTCCGGTTGGCGTGGGTTTTACATCGCGGGGGCCGACGGGTGCGCTCGGATTCACAATCACGACAGGCAAATCTTTCGCCGCCAATTCGCGCGCGACTGTTTCCGCCTGCCACTTGGAAAGCTTGTAATGATTGCTCATCTGCGCGGCGGAAACCGGAGCGTCTTCATCGGTGGGGGTGACTTCGCCATTTATAATTTTCGGCAGACCAATGCAGCCCACCGTGCTGGTGTAAACCATTCTCGAACATCCGGCAGTCGCCGCAGATTCGATCACGTTGCGCGTCCCTTCGACATTCGCGGCGTACATCGGTTTATAATCGCGCAGCCAAAGATGGTAACTCGCCGCGACGTGAAAGCACCAATCGCAACCACGCATTCCCGCGACAAGCACATTTCGTTCTGACACATCTCCGTTGACTCGTTCAAAATCCGCACCTTGCAATCCACGCAAATCACTTTCGCGCCGCAGCAACCCTTTCACCTCGTGTCCGCGCGCCCGCAATTCATGCACGAGATTCGCGCCGATAAATCCTGAAGCTCCCGTTACAAAACATTTCATACGTTGGCGTTCACCAGCTCTGTCCAAAACAATTTAACTTTCTGCGAATTTCCCGGAGGATTAAATTGATTTTTTGTTCCGCGCGATACAGAAAATATTCGACATCGGGGATTTACTGAGCAATATATCAGTGCAAAGCCGTATGCCAAAAAAACCTTTTTGCTCGCGAAAAAAACTTACCCGTCGGGAGATTCGTGATTTGGATGTTGAGATCAGTTTTTTGGAAGGAATTGTCCGTCGCGATCCAGCTTACGTCGAAGCTTTGCAAATTCTCGGCGATGCCTACACGCGGCGTGGCGAATACACTCACGGCCTCAAAGTCGATGAACGGCTGGCGCGCTTGCGTCCCAGTGACGCGCTGGTTCATTATAATTTGGCCTGCAGCTATTCTTTAACGGAGCAAATCGAACAGGCCGGAACGTCACTCGAAAAAGCGCTTCAACTTGGCTATCGGGATTTCAAATGGATCGTGACAGATCCTGATTTGAGAAATCTTCGTCGTCATTCCCTTTACCGAAAAATTCGCGCGAAACTCCGTGAATTAAAACTGCAAGCGCGCTAACCCTGATTGTAGCTGCCGACGTGTGGAGTCGGGATGGCTTTCGGATTTTGGCGGAGACAAAAATCAGTCAGCCTCAAAACATCGGCAGTTGCCAAAAAAAATTTCACATTAGATTTATATGAAAGTTACCGTAGGCGGTCGCGCCCGAAACTATCGCACCGTTTCTTTTGATGCTGCAAAAAATTCCGTTTTGCTCATCGAGCAACGACTATTGCCGCATCGATTTGAAATTATTGCCACAAAAAATTTCCACGAAACCGCTCGCGCCATCACCGACATGATCGTGCGCGGAGCCGGCGCGATCGGCGCAACGGCGGCATACGGTTTGGCGCAGGGAGTTCGCGCCTTTCGTGGATCGGGCTTGGAAAAATTCTCACAACACACCGCAAAAGTTTACCAAACGCTGCAATCTGCCCGACCCACTGCGGTTGACCCCGTCAACGCCATGAATGACCTGCTCCGCGTCATGAGTTCCGGGCAAAACGTGGCAGAAAAACAATCGCTCGCGCTGGCCGCCGCTGAGGAATTCGCCGACAAAGATGTCGAACATTGCGATGCCATCGGGAAATTTGGCGCGGCGCTCATTCGGAGTGGCACGCGCGTTCTGACCCATTGCAATGCCGGTTGGCTCGCATTCGTGGACATCGGAAGTGCCACCGCTCCGATGTATGCCGCCCATGAGCGTGGAACAAAATTTCACGTATTTTGCGATGAAACCCGCCCGCGTTCGCAAGGCGCCACGTTGACCGCCTGGGAATTGGCGCAACAAAAAATTTCCCACGAAATTATCGCGGACAACGCCGCTGGCCATTTGATGCAACGCGGCGAAATTGATTTAGTCATCGTCGGCAGCGACCGTACGCTTGGACGCACCGGAGAAGTCGCCAATAAAATCGGCACTTACACGAAAGCAGTTTTGGCAAAACGACACAGCATCCCTTTCTACGTTGCCCTCCCGCTCTCAACCATTGATTGGAATTTGCGATCCGGCTTGGAAATACCGATCGAGGAACGACACGGCGACGAAGTGCTCGGCGCTTGGGGGGTGAACGGAAAAGAACGAAAATACATTCGGGTCGCCAATCCCACCAGCCGCGCGCGGAATCCCGGCTTCGATGTGACGCCTGCGGACTTGATCACGGGAATTATCACGCCCGTCGGAATTTTCAACCCGCGCGATCTCTGGAAAAAACGTTTGGCCCTCGGCTTTCCCGAAAATTAAAAAGCAAACTTGCGCCAACGGGGAAGTTCAATATTGTTTGTGCGGAGGGCGGGGTAGCCAAGTGGTAAGGCGCGGCTCTGCAAAAGCTGTATGCGTCGGTTCAATTCCGACCCTCGCCTCCATCTAATTCGCCTTTGTTTATAGGCGTTTTGGTGGAGATTGGGAAAAGCTTCAACGAAATCTTCAACGGTTTTAGCTCTCGTTCGCTATCCGGCACACGCACGTCGCGGACGCCGCTCACTGCCCGGATGCGAGAAAAAAACAGTCCTCATATCCTTACAAAATGAAAGTGCAGGATATGACGCAACGGTATCGGAAATTCAAACGTTCCTGGGGAACCTGGTATGCCTTCGATAATGCCACGGGCAATTCGGTCAGCCTCAAAACACGGGTTCAAACCGAGGCTGAACTAAAAGTTCACGCCAGAAACGAGACCGAACGCCAGCCTTCGATCAATCTGGGACTCGCAAAAGTTTATCTCAATGCGACTGATCCCAAGTTGGCAACGCGAACATGGCAGGAAGTCATGGAAAATATCGTCACCAAGAAAACAGATGAAACGCGACTGCGTTGGGAAACGGCGATTAAGGATAGAAATTTTGACTGCATTCGCAAACTGCACGTTTTGGAAACTCGCCCAGAATATTTCGACCGCGCACTGGCCGATAAAAAAGTGTCCACCAACGTTTATCTGCGGCGAATTCACAATCACGCACTGGGCATGGAATGGCTTTTGAAATCGGTAATTCCGCGTCTGCAATGGCCGAAGCCAATCTTTAAATCAAAACGAGCGATCACAGTTGAAGAACATGCGGCGATAATTGCTCGCGAGTTGAATCCGGAGAGGCGGGATTTCTACGAACTGCTCTGGCATACTGGCGCGGCACAATCCGACGGGGCTTGCCTGCGAGCGGAAGACATCAACTGGAGTACGCGCACGATTTGTTTCACGCGAAAGAAATTGAAATCGCGTGGCACTAACATAAAACCGACGCTTTTCCGGTTCAGCGCAGACATTGAAACCACTTTGAAGCGTCGTCCTGCAACGGGTTCACTTTTTCCGTATCTCTGCACCGTTCGCGCCGGGGATCGGGCGACGGAATTCAAACAGCGTTGTGACGGATTGGCAATTTCCGGCGTGTCGCTGCATTCGTATCGTTACGCGTGGGCGGAACGCGCTTTGAAATGTGGTTTCCCGGACGATTCGCGCAGCAAGCGTTGGGGCATAATTCAAAGGCAGTGCATCACGCTTATTCGAAAAACGCCGAGGTCACGGTGCCGTCACTCGACGATTGGGAAAATGAATGGCGAAATAATCCGCAATGCAGCCCGCGACCAAAATTGCTACCGGTTGATTTCCCTGAGGCTTGCCATGCGCTGGTCGTCGTGTGTTAACGATTTAATCGGAAGACTAAAACAACTTACTAAACGTAGTCCGCCATGAGTAAGAACGACTGGAAATTCGTTGTCAATCGATGGAATCTAATTGTTCCATGTTTGCGGCAGCCCAGAACGAAACGTTTGCGTGAAAAGAGAAATCCGACCATTGATTTGTATTCATTCGTTCAAAACCCGCTTTAACTTTGGTTCTCAATTCATCGGCACTTTGACTCGCGGTTATCAATGTAAGCTTCTTAAAATGCTTGTGCTGTGACGCTCGAAGGAAAAAGGGCAGAGCTCCGTAGCCTGCGTAAACAAGTGTTTGGGGATACCACCGCATGTGTTCACCCAGGGCTGCTGAAAGCAAAGCTAGCAGATCAACCTCCATGATCGATTTGAAAGGAATGTCAACACGAGTGGCTTGTTGTTTTATGAGAGTTCCTGCGGGACTCAGGAGCCTCTGCCCAGGGGGAGCCAGGACTTCATTCAGCGTTTGTGAGTGTGCGTAAAACGCATCAAATCTAACGAAACGATCGTTGCTTGAAGATTCACTCTCCGGCGCAAGATAGCCTTGCGTAAACACGCCATTCATCGTGGTAAACGCATTAGCTTTTAAAAGTGCAGCAAGAATGTAGAGGAAAGTTTCATATGCGAAAAGTCTGTGTGCTTCGAACCATGCATCATTAAAACAATTTATTTCTGTCGGTCGCGTACGCAATTCGAGAAGTTTCTCCAACGTCATTGAGAGCGCATCCTCAAATTGGTTTTCGTGTGGAGCGCCAGCCTCCAACATGACCCAATCGGCTATAAGGTTTCGCGCTTGAATTAATTTTCCACAGTCCTCTAAAACCTGTTTCCCTAAATGTTCTACATTTGGCTGCTGTCGTACTCGGAGGATGTCGATATACTGGAAACAAGCCTCAAGGAAATCACTCCTGTACGCAGCGATACCTTTCTTGCCTTGTAATACGGCTTGTTTAAACGTCGCAAATCGAGAAATGGCCGGATTCGCGGGCGACGGGTTGTCTTCAATGATGTACAAAGGCGGATTCCCAACCGAAGGTTTCTGATAGGCCGGTTTGCCGAAAAGTAGTCTTACCAGTTGCTCCCAATTCTCATTTACTTTTTCTGGAGAAGAAAAATTTATCCAGATGCGTGACCTTATGAAAGCAGGCAAATACGGATCACCCTCCGCGGAGAGTTCGCAGACAATGGGAATAAATTTTGACTGTTCGACCTTGGCATAAACCTCTTGAGAAATGATTTGTGATTCGGTCCCCACGCCCGCCTTTCTGGCATCAGCTTTTTCGGCATAAGTTTTGTCACAAATAAACAATACATGCGTCACGCTTGAATCAGTGACCATCTTCTCCATGAAGGCATTTTTGTCGTGACCTTCTTTTAAGTCGTATTGATCCAAAACAATACTTACGCCATCCGCCAACAGACGATCAGCCCAATCACGCACCAATTCGCGGTGGGATTCAGAAGTCCAACTGTAAGAAATGAATACCTTTGGAGTGATCATGCGCTGCGACGTTAAAAAAAGATTTGGCCATTGACGAGAAGTGTTTGCGGACGAAGGCGAGATGCTCTGGCTTTTTCATCCGCGTGTCCGAAGTGTTCGCACATTTCATTTACGCAGAAGACGAAACTTGGCTGCCGAAGTGGAGCGGCAACCTGGGCGGAGTGAAGCGGTGGCGGAGGTCGGTCGCGAGGGTTCTTGGGGGACAAGCCAGTCTTTCGGCTAACGGCAAAGCCAGTTGGCTGAAAGTCTGGCGCGGGGGCGGGTGCAATTTCAGAGCGACGGAACGAGCACACAAGCGGAACGGAGGCCAGGTTGCCGCGGAATGGAGGCCGTTAATTTTGGTCACGACATAGGATTTGAATCAAATTACAATATTTGGTATTACCGAACATGGCACCGTCGACAGCTAAACTTTATATTCCTCCCTTTGCCGGTGTTAGACTTTACGAATGCCGTGATCACATCACCCTTGCTCTTGTGCCAGCGTACCGGGAATTTTTCGCGTATAGCAAAGCCAAAGCAACCGAAGTTGTCATCCAACATGAAGATGGAACAACAGAGTTGTTCTGGGATGATTGCGAGCCGGAGGAAGAAGTTTGGGCGGTAATACAATGGGCACGATATGAAGATGGCCATGAAGAGAAAGGGAGTTATAGCTATTTGCGCTCTCCGAATACTGAAGATGATGCGCGCAAGGAGATGGAGCGGATGATTGAATTTTACAGCACGAGCAAAGCGGAATTGCTGAAGCTAAATCAACTTTTTAAATCCACAGAAGAGGATCAAGCGTATATCGAGAGCCGTTATCCCAATTACCTGTTTCAGCCTCATCCAAGCTCTAAGGATGATTTTGAACTTTATCAAGCGCGTCTCAAAGTGCTTGCTGGTTTACAGCCCAAAACAGTTGGTTTAATCGAAAAAGCAAACCGAACCGAAGATTCTATAAAACGTCGGCTACTTGAACGCGAAGCCGTCGAAGCTTACTTTGCAGAAGTAGCGACGTATTGGCCAAACGATATGATCAAGGCGTGGCTGAGGAGCAATCCCGCTGGTGCCGAGTGGCTTTGCGAGTTTGGCAGGGTCATGGAAGAACCTGAACGTCAATTGGACCCGATCAATCATGAACTTGCATTGAATTGGATTCGTCGCGGTTACAATCTGATGACGGAAAATGAACTTTCGGATGCAATTTGGGTAATGACCGGTCAACGCTTGATGCCCAATACACTGAAAAAAAAGCGTGGTAATCTGGGCTTATCAACGAAACGGTCTACGGGGCCAAGACCGAATTCTGAACTATAGTCAACACTTCGGGACGCCAACTCTTTACTTGAGTCCCAATCTCTAGGCAACTCGTTTACACGCGCTAATCTCGGCGCGTGAATGTTATTTCTCACCGAAAAATCCTGTCGAACATCGCAAGATTGTTAAATGGGTTCCACGCGTTCACTCCTGCTGGCGCTCTGCCCGTCGCTTGAAGCACATAACCGGCAGAAACAGAAAGGAAAATAAAAATGATAATGCAACTAACAGTATTCAAGGAAGTCCACAACACGTGGCCAGCCAAGGAGGGAAGACCAGCAGGCGAATCTTTTGATTTGCTCTGCATGGACAACAGCAACCCGCCAGAGCATCGCATGGAAGAGATGCTCTATTACCGGACTAAAGAAGATGAGCGCCCCAAAGTCTGGGGCAAATCGGTCGGCACCACGATCCAGGTGGGCGTCTCAAAAATCCGACATGGCGACAACGGCGGGAAAGCAACGCTGCTGGGCAACATCATCACCGAAGCCAAGAAGTAAAAGCGTATGGCGAAAAATCCTCGGATAGACAGAGACTGGCGC
>JBKJOA010000081.1:0-3230 GCA_046593365.1 Limisphaerales bacterium | reverse complement strand
GTGTGCCGTCTGCAAATGATCTCCTCGCCTCGCGCCGTGAGACGCCTCACCGAGGCGTCTCTACCCAATCGTTTATTTTTCAAATGTCTCACGAAATGAAAATTGCCATCGGTTCCGATCACGCCGGGTTTGATTACAAAGAAAAAATCAAACCACTTCTGTCACAGCTCGGCCACGAGGTGAAAGATTTTGGCACCCACAGCAATGAGCCGGTGGATTATCCGGTTTACATTCGACCCGTCGCAGAAGCGGTCGCTCGCGGCGAATTCGAACGCGGAATTGTTCTCGGTGGCTCGGGCAACGGCGAAGCCATCGTCGCCAATAAAGTAAAAGGAATCCGCTGCGGTTTATGTTGGAACATAGAATCCGCTCGACTGAACCGGCAGCACAACAATGCGAACATGCTCTCGCTCGGCCAACGGATGATGTCCGCCAAAACCGCTCTGGAAATTGTCAAAGTCTGGCTGGAAACTCCCTTTGAAGGCGGGCGACACGAAAAGCGAATCCAACAAATTGAATCCCTTGAATAACAAATTATTTCGTAGAGACGCCTCGGTGAGGTGTCTCCCGTTGCGAGCGAGCGATCATTTGAGACGTCTCGCCGCGCCGTCTCTACCGTTTCCGAAAGCAGGGATTGAATGAAGAATTATTTCAGGATTTTTTGCGCGACACTGTCCGGGTTGCTCATCATTTTAATTATCGACAATAAAAATCTGATGGCGCAAACAAATCAAAATGAAGGAGAGCGCTGGCTGCAAAGCGCACCGCCCGTTCCCGAATGGATCGTGCCTTCGACCCAAAAAGCGTTTGAGAAAAGACGTGGCGAAATTCGGAAAGAGCTTTGGCGACTGCTGGGTAAACTTCCGCCCCGACCAAAAATTCCAAAAGTCGAAACGTTGTCGCGGGAAGATCGCGGCGAGTTCGTCATAGAAAAATTTCAGTTCGATAATGGCGCGGGCGCGATTGTTCCCGGATACATTTTACTGCCGAAGAGTGGCGCGAAAAAATCCCCGGCGATTCTTTATTGCCACTGGCACGGCGGCGAATACGACATCGGCAAAGAGGAATTGTTTCAAGCCAAACACACGCCAGAGCCGCCCGGCCCCGCTCTCGCAAAACGCGGTTATGTCGTCATTGCCGTCGATGCTTATTGTTTTGGCGAGCGGAACGGCAAAGGCCCTGCTGGCGCGGGCGACAAAGGATCGAGTGGAGAGATGAGCGCGAGCAAATTCAATTTGTGGTTTGGCCGCACACTTTGGGGAATGATCTTGCGCGATGATTTGATGGCGCTGGATTATCTCGCTTCGCGACCGGAAGTGGACGCCAAGCGAATCGGCGTGACTGGCATGAGCATGGGCGCGACGCGTTCGTGGTGGGTGATGGCGTTGGATGACCGAATCAAAACCGGCGTGCCGGTGGCTTGCATGACACGTTACCAGAATTTAATTGCGCACGACGCTTTGCCGAAGCACGGCATTTATTATTTTGTTCCAGGGCTGTTGAATTATTTTGATACGGAAGCGGTGATTGCTTTGATTGCGCCACGTCCGGTTCTTTTTATGACGGGTGATGAAGATCGCGGCTCGCCGCTGGATGGAATCAAGAAACTCGAAGAAAAAGTGAAACCTGTTTATCGGCTCTACAAAGCGGAAAATAATTTTCAAAACATAATCTATCTGGGACTTGGCCATACCTATCTGCCTGAGATGTGGGAAAAAACTCTGACGTGGCTGGATGAAAAGTTAGCAAAGTGAGATCATTCATTCGAAACTTTTGACAGGACCAGCCTCCGAAGTAGTTCGAAATTAAACACGCCGGCCAGTTGCCAAAAAAGCTTTATTCCGGCATAATGTTCTACTACTAGAATGACTTTTAAAAATCGATCCGCTGCGCTCTTCATCATCTCCGTATTCTCCACTCTCGATTCTAGCTTTGCGACCACACTCGATGCCATCGGCGTGACCTTGTTGCGAACTTCAGATCCCACTCTTGTGGGCACAGGAGTGAAAGTTGCACAACCGGAAGCACCGTATATCGTCGAATCTGGCTGGGAAGTGAATCCGGCTATTGTGGGCCAGCCGATCAGCCTGTTCACCTACACTTCAATTGACGGAAGCTCGTCAACTTACACCAATTCGCTAGGCTCAAATTCTGATCACGCCAACTCGGTTGGAGGGCATTTTTACGGAACGGAGGTGGGGGTCGCGCCGGGCGTTGCGCATGTGGACAATTACGAAGCGAGTTATTTTTATCAGCCGGTCGTGAACCCGGGCGCTCTACCCATCCAGGCGAAAATTGTGAACCAAAGCTTCATCTTTGGAGCCTTGCCCCCGCAAACCGATGTCGATTCAAATTACGATAAGTTTGCCTCGCTGAACAACACGTTGTTCGTTTCTGGAGTGGGAAACGGCGGCCCACCCAATGCCCCCGCTACGGCCTACAATGGAATCGGGGTTGGCGCGTTTGGCGGTGCTTCGAGCGTCGGTCCAACGGTGGACAACGGACGTTCCAAACCCGACATCACAGCACCGGCGGGCGCAACCAGTTTTTCCACGCCGCTGGTTGCAGGGGCGGCCGCCATTCTCGTGCAAGCGGGCCTTCGCGGCGATGGTGGTGCAGGCAACACCAACGAAGCCATTGATATTCGCACCCTCAAAGCGCTTCTGCTGAATGGCGCGGTCAAACCAACCAATTGGACCCACAGCGCTTTTGCCCCTCTCGACACGCGGTTCGGTGCCGGAATTCTCAACGTATTTAATTCCTATAAACAGCTTGCGGCGGGGAAATTTCCGTTCGTTGAATCCACCACGATCCCTTCGGGAACCGCGCACCCTCCCGGCAATAACTCCTCAAACATCGCCTCACTCATTGGATGGGATTTCAATTCCGTCAACAGCAGCGTTCAAAATGACGGAGTTAACCATTACTATTTCGATTTACCAGCCGGAATGCCAGCCACGTTCACTCTCACAGCAACGTTGGTTTGGAATCGGGATCCGGTGGAACTGGCCATCAATAATCTCGATTTTTATCTCTACAATATCGGGACAAGTAATCTGGTTGCTTCAAGCGTGAGTCCGGTGGACAACGTCGAGCATATCTTTGCGACCGGTCTTTCCGCAGGCCGTTATGATCTTCAAGTGCTGAAAAAAGTTGGATTGGGGAAAGTTTCCATGAGCGAGAGTTACGCGCTGGCCTTCCATTTCTTTACGCTCCCCCTCCAAATTACG
>JBKJOA010000449.1:0-4318 GCA_046593365.1 Limisphaerales bacterium | reverse complement strand
CCACTTTGCGGATTCGGCAATCCAGCGCGAACACGCATCCGGTTCGCCTTGCGGAGTTTTAATTCCAGCGGCTGGCCCCCAAAAAGTTGGGAAAGGAAATTCGCCGAGATCTTTTTTGATTTCTTCGCGAATGGAAAATGGTGACGTGTAAATATCGAAAACCTTTCGGCCATCGGCGGGATACATCGGACGCGGCGTAATGGAATAATCGGCCGTCGAATACATGTTATACCACCAGAAAAGCTTGGCGCAGGTGAACTTTGGATCAAGCCCACGCAACTCATCCCAAATTTTTTGCCCATGCACGAGATGGTTTGATTGCTTCCAGAATTGGACCTCCGCAAGCTCGCGATCGTACCAGCCATTGCCTACGATTCCGTGCTGCGCGGGAGTTGATCCGGTGAGGTAGGACGATTGGGCGGTGCAGGTAACAGCCGGGAATGCGGGCGTGATGTTCGCCTTGGAACCCCGCTGCAAAAATGTCTGAATCTTGGGCGTGTGTTCGCCAATAAGCGATTCGGTAAGCCCCACGACATTAATGACGGCAGTTCGATTCATTTCCGCCTTTTGATACGCGAAAAGTCACTGCGGCGAAATTGTATTCTGAAGAATCGGAGAGAAGGAAATTAGTCGTCACATTCGTCTCGACTGACTTCCGCGCAGCAGGAACCTTTTCCATGGTAACAGTTCATGCACAGGAGTTGGTCGCCGAGTTTGTAAGCCCCAAAGGCACCGCATTCCTGGCAGACCGCGTTTTGGTCTGCGGTGATTTCTTCCGATGAGTTCACGTTTTGGTTCTGACTTTGCATTGTGTCCATTTGCTTTTCCTCCACTTCCAAGATCTGCTCGCAGCGAGGATTTTCAACGCGCTTTGCCGATTCATTTTCACGATCAGTCATCAACGAATTCGAGGAATCTTTTCCAAGAACTACGGCTTGGTCAAAGCCCGAACGTTGAAAAAACGAGAAGCTGATGTTGGATTTGGATAAGCCGTGAACCATTCTGTTTCAGGAAATCTCCCGGAAATATTTGTGACGACACTTAAATTAGCCACGTTCGTTCCGGTTAAAACTTCATAATTGAAATTCGTGCTGCTAGGCCAACTCAACCGCGCCAGCGCTGGGTTCCAGCGCGAGAAATCAATTTGAAAAGGTATGTCTGCCGCGCAGGGATTCGTCCCCATGACTTGTTCGCGAGCGTTGTTGTATCCATCTTTTTCAGGATCGTCCTTGGGGCCTAAGGCCAGAGAGCCGAGTTGGATCATTTCCCAATTATCATCAAGGCCGTCGCGATCGGAATCGGTGATCGCAACTCCGTTGATCTTCAATTCAACCGATTGAACGAAGCCGGTGTCGCCAGGAAATTCGTCGCTCACGGAAACGGTCCATAGTCCCGCACTGCTTTCGTAAAAGTGGTGCGTGGACCAATAAGTCCAATCGGTTGGCGCTGCATTGGTGTCGCCGTTCGCCCGTTGAAGAACACTGCGGGTGCCTTGCGGCGAGATCAAAGTAACTCTTAAATCGGCGCGCGATGGATGGTTCAGTGAAAGTCGCACACCGACATGTTCGCAACTCAGGGTGGTAGAAACGTTGATGGAATAATTTGCAGCATCGAGAGAAATCTGGACCATCCCGGTAGAGTTGGTTTGCAAATAATTCCGTATCGCCGTGCCCTTGGTTTGTCCGATGATCACTGCGGGAATCGGGACAAAATCGGTGTCGAGCATCGTGGAAGGAACCCCCAAATCGGAGTGGTAAAAAAGAATGGCGAAAGCAGCACCAGCCTGGGCGACTCTGGTAATTTCAAGGGCATAATCGAAGTTTATTCCGTGTTGAATCAGCGCCCCTTTGTTCGTGAGATTTAAGGTCACCGTGTTTGTCACCAAACCCACGTCCACGAGTGGCAGAATAAAAGTTGGCGCATCGGCGTGCGGCCCGAGGCTCGGGGCTGCGGCGATTGAAAGCAAATTCGTCGGGACATTTTCGCCCGAAATCAGCACACGCAACCCGGCGTCAGGAATCGCCATCGAATTTCCCAGTGCCGCAGAGAACTTTGTCATGGCGGGTCTGGTCGGCCAATTCTGCGCCAGCCGCAACGCATGTCCGGCGTCGGGCAGACCGAACCCAACATTATGACTGACGAGAAAGCCTGCGCCGTTAGATGCCAGATCCGGGTCAGTCAGATCGAAATGGCGAGCGGAATGGATCAAAATTTGCTGAACGTCGCGAGAGCTTAGATTCGGATGTGCCGATAAAATCAGCGCGGCCAGTCCGGCAATTTGCGGTGCGGCGGCTGATGTTCCTCTGAACGCAGGAGCGTAGGTAAAATTCCAAAAATTGGGGTCGGTAAACAATTGAAATGCGCTGTAGCCTAGCACTCCCTGGCGGTCGGTCGTCACAAACGGAAACGCCTCTTCTCCGCCAATCGCAGATACCAGCAAGCAAGCGCCGGGACTGCTATAACTCGCCACTCTTCCACTGAACTGTGTCGCCGCGACAGCGATGACGCGCGGATCAGAGGCGTATTCTTTTTCATTGGCATCGCCCCCGTCTCCACGGGTGTTTCCTCCAGACCGGATCATGATGACGCCCAGTCCGTTTCTCCCGAACGAAATGGCGTTCGATATGCCAATTAATGGCAACAGACCCGATGGCCTCAGTTGCCGTCCTGGAATTCCCCAACTGTGGTTCTGGATTTGAACAACATTGGATTGGTACTGGAACATGTCCATCAAACTCTCGTCATCAATCAGAAAGGCGCGGGAACTCAAACTGGAATTGGTGCCAATAACGACCCAGCTCGCCAGCTTAGCCTCTGGAGCAACACCAACAACCCCGGCTCCGTCCTTTGCGGCAGCAGCTAAACCGGCAACGGCCGTTCCGTGAATTGCCGAGTTGTTGGGCGGTGATCCATTCGCTGCTCCGGTTTCAAAATTGAAATGCGCTCCGCCGGACGCATTGACCGCCAAATCCGGATGGTTCGTCTCAAATCCAGAGTCAGCGATCGCAATGGTGGTTCCGTTTCCAAGTGTATAAGGCCAGGCAGCGCGAACGTTTAAATCCGCCGCGAACTGTGAGCCGTCGTTGTTTCGATTCTCCAGATACCATTGGAATTGCGAAAAATAGGGGTCGCTGGGCAAAGGCGCGTAAGCTCCATCAAGCTCCCCCTCACGGCGCATAACTGGATGACAAACCAGCACGCCGCGCAGATGTGAGAGGCGATCCGCTTCGTGAGCCGCCGCCCATGCCCCGGGAGCTTGCAAAATGAAGACATTGCTCGAAATCGTGCGGGCCACTTGCAATGAGCTTTGACCAAGAATTTTCGGGAGATTTGACTCTGGCGTGATTTGAAGAACCACACGGCTGCCTAACTCAACGAGGTCCGGTGAATTTTCGATTTTGGCCGTCAACCGTTTGCGGGACGGGGCGTCCGCAGTCTGTTCTTCGATGTGATAAACGCGCAGACCAGGCTCACGGAATTCGAAACGAGAATTTTCTTTTGCCCAAACCACCGGCCAACCACACACCAAAATCGCGAGACCACAAAACCATGCTTTCATCCCTGTAAGACTATCAATCCAGTCGTTTGGAGCGAGCAAAGAATCGCCGTTCGCAATGCGTAAACGAAATCTGTCTTGCTTCATACTCCTACGGTTTCTCTTGCCTCGCCAAAAAGTTCGCTGCTAGTTTTCACCCGCATTTCCAAACGAAAAATTTATGAGCGCGACTAAAAATAATTTTCCAAAACTTCACAACGCCATGTGGCCCGGACTCGTCGGCAAAGGTTCGCCCGGTGCGGAACCGTGCATCGACCTCGACACCATGCTCGACCTCACCGCCAAAGCCGAAGTCAACGGCGTGAAATTCGATGGCGTCGATTTGTTTCTCTACGACCCACACGTGTCCATCGACATCGACGACAACGGCATCAAAAAGCTCGCGGACAAAATTAAGAAAAAAAGTTTTGACGTCGGCTCGGTCGTTGCGCCGGTCTGGTTCGACGGCTCGGCGATGGGCGACGAAACGAAAAAGAAAAACTGGCTGACCGCCGTGCGTAAAGCGTGCGGCATCGCGCAGAAATTGCGCAAACTCGGCGTGCGACCTCACGGCGTGGTGCGAATTGATTCCGCCGCGGGCGTGAGCGATTGGGAAAAAGATCCGAAAGGCAACACCAAGAAAATTGTCGCCTCATTCAAAGAAGCCGGAAAGATCGCCAAAGATCACGGCGAAAAACTCGCGGCGGAAGGCGAAATCTGCTGGGGCGGCATGCACAGTTGGCGCGCGATGCTCGACACGCTCGAAGCCGTCGGCCAGCCGAA
>JBKJOA010000386.1:0-3371 GCA_046593365.1 Limisphaerales bacterium | reverse complement strand
TTGAATAACGGCTGCAGGTCCGGGTCATTCTGGGCCATGCGTTTGATTTGTTTGGTTTTTCCTTTCAACATAGCTCCCGCCAACCATCGCCCCGCTTCTTGAAGATTGCCCAGTTGGCACGCGTAGCAGGCTAGATTGTAGTGCATCAGCCAATCGTCCGGAAATCGCTCTAGGATGCCCGCCAAATTACTGTGAGCTTCTTTTGTCCGCTTGAGTTCGTGGAGAGCAAAGGACAAATGAATCCAGCCCAATGCTTTTTTCGGCGCAACGTTTGTCAGGTCTTTCGCCACGTCCATACACTTCTCCCATTTGTGAGCTTTCGCATAGATCGCCCATTTCACCTCAAGCACTTCAGGATGGGTGCGCTGAGCTGAACTGATGCGCTCCAAATCATCAAGAGCTTCGGAAGAATTGCCTAACTCCAACCAACCCACGGCAGCGGAAAGATGATGCGAGTCTGGAGGTTTTAATGTCATCAACGCGAGCTATCGAAAAGCCTCAACTTGGATAAAATTCAGCAGTGGCAACCGCTAACAACTTTAAACTTATCAATTCAATGAATCGATTTTCTCTCCAAAACCTCGAGTCGTAAATTAGGCCAGGGTCAAGCCGTAGAGCTATTTCATTAACTTCTTCAAAGTCGGCTCCATCGCGTCCGCCCATATTTCGTAGCCCTTCTCGTTTGGATGAAGCAGGTCGGGCATGATGTCCGTCGGCAAAGTGCCATCCGGTTTGAGAAATTTCTGGTTTATATCCAGAAAAGTAACCCGCTTTTTTTTGCCAAGTTTGGAAATACCGGCGTTGATCTCGCCAACTTTATCCCTCATCGGATCGCCTTTTTGTTTGTATGGAAACACGGCGAGCAAAAGCACTTTCGCTTTGGGCATGCGGGTTTGAATTTCCTTCACCACGGCGGTAACACCCTCGACGATTTCTGGAGCGGTGTTGCGCGGAACGCCATCCTTTTCATTCGGGGTATTGTTGATGCCGATCAAAAGCACGACCACCTTCGGTTTCAACCCATCTACCTCGCCATTCTGCAACCGCCATAAAACATGTTGCGTACGGTCGCCGCCGATACCCAGATTCAAAGCATTGCGAGGTGTATAAAATTTTTCCCAAACGGCCTTGCCTTTGCTGCGCCAGCCATCGGTGATGGAATCGCCGAAGAACAAAAGATCAACATTGAGGCGTTTGGCTTTGGCTTCTTCAACGAAACCTTCGTGACGTTTGACCCAATTGGCATCGCGCGGCGCGGGAACCCTCGCGGTATTCTCAGCGAAAACACAAGTCGCGCTGAGCAGAGCGGTGAAGATGCCTAAACGGAAAAATGGAAAAATAAATTTTTTCATGTGCACTCCGTAACGGTTTGTGGCCTCAAAGACAATGTAGAAGTTTCGCGGCTCGCGGCGGATGATTATCCAAGGACCAAACGCTGAATTCTTTGGAATGCCCATGCGCATCCCGACGTGATTTTGCGCGCCGACGTAACGTCGCCTTTCTCAATTTCGGTTCTTGTGCCTTAAATCGACGTTGACTTACTTAGTTTCACACGGCCCGCCGAAAGGCGGGCCTTTTTTATGGGTTACACCGTCTTTCTCACGCTAAGTTGTCGAAATTCCTCTTGATGATATTTCATTTGAGTTATGGCGAAGGAACGCGGTTTTCTTCTATGATTGATTCATGAAATGCACGCTCGATTCCAGATCGCTGGACATCTGTTCCGCATCCGTCATTATTGGGCGCTTCTTTCATCGCCCCACTTCGACGCATAGAACCTTGAAACCGCTTCACCGGTTGTGCGTTAATGACAGCAAGCGACGAATCTCTCCAGCGCATGAAGTCATTCAAGATGCGAGAAGCTTTCTGAGGTCAAGACGGTATGGACAATCCGCATTCACGCTGATCGAATTGCTGGTGGTGATTGCGATTATCGCAATCCTCGCCTCGTTGCTCCTGCCGGCTTTGAGCAAGGCAAAGTCCAAAGCCAAACAAACGGCTTGCATCAACAACCTGCGTCAGATTGGACTTTCGACAGTGATGTATGTGGGAGACTTCGGCAAGTATCCAGGATGCTTGTTCACGCCCGGCACACTGGGAAATTTTTATTATGTTTGGCCACCAAGATTATTGACGTATATGGGGAGCAACCGTAAGTCGTTTTGGTGCCCGGCAGCCAATCAGAACAGCGCTTGGGATACGAATCTCAATAACTCCCTCGGAGCGATTGGCCCGGGTGGTTCTTTTGATCGTTACGGCATAAAAGAAACAGCCCGTTTTTCGTATGGTTTCAACGACTGGGGGTCATTCCCTTCTGGAGGTTCATTCGGCCTGGGTGGGGATGTTGATGTCTTCCCGGAAGTGAAGGAATCGCAAGTGAAAAGACCCTCTGACATGATCATGGTCGGCGACAGCAAGCCGGACGGTTCCTTCGATGGTAACATTGATCCGACAACTCCAAAGGAGTGGCCCTCTAATCGTCATGACCGTCGCACCTGCATCATGTTTGCGGATGGACATGCACAGGCCGCGCGGCGGAAGGATGTCATCAATCCAAATAATGACTTATGGCATCGCCGCTGGAACAACGATAACCTGTCGCATAATAATTTATACACTTGGACGGTCAACGCGGCGCAAGAAGCCATCATAGATCCTTGACTGAATGTCCTTCTGAATAAGGATGTCATGGTTGAGAGTCCCGTTTCCAGGTGCAAGCATATCTTCAAGGACGCTGCGAATCGCCACAGAAGTCTGACGAGAAGCAGCCCAAATATCTTGCGGATATTTCAAAGGGTTTTAAATCGAGTCACTTCGGAGTTTTTGAATTGCTGTGAAAATTGCTTCGCAAGTCGCCGGTGAATCCAGTTTCACTTCTGAATTATTCCCTCCGAAGGCTGCCACCGCATCGCGAATCGCTTCACGCACGGAAATCGCCAGCATCAATGGTGGCTCGCCCACGGCCTTCGTTCCGTGGACCACATTTTTTTGCGTGGCGTTCTTCAAGAAGTTCACATTGAAAATTTTTGGCGCATCCCCCATTGCGGGAATTTTGTAAGTATCAGGCGAATGCGTCAGTAATTTTCCATTGTCGTCCCATTTCAATTCTTCGCTTGTGAGCCAGCCCATGCCTTGCACAAAACCGCCTTCTATCTGTCCACGATTCACTCCTTCATTCAACGAGTCGCCCACATCCTGCAAAATATCCGTGCGCAAAACTTGGGTCATTCCCGTGAAACCATCGACTTCCACTTCCGTCACCGCCGCGCCATTGGAAAAGTAGTGAAACGGTTTTCCTTTTCCGGCGTTTCTGTCCCAATGAATGTCCGGCGTGGCATAATATCCAGTGGACGACAAACTGATCCGCTGCG
>JBKJOA010000221.1:0-4766 GCA_046593365.1 Limisphaerales bacterium | reverse complement strand
GAATGAACTTTCGTCCATTGCTTCGGCGAGCCTATCGTTGCAGAAGGCTTGAAACATTTTGAAAGCTAACTAACATCGCCGCATGAAATTCTTTTTAGCCTGCTTCGCGTGGATTGTTATCGGAGCGATTTTGGGGACTGGTATTTGGCTTTTCGCTGTGAAAGGAAATCCGTGGCTGATGGCAGTAAGCGCATTTGCATTCGTGTTCGCCGTTGGAAAAATCGGTTGTGCTACGCACTAATAGGTTTGTCTCCGCCACGATTAGACTTGGGGGCATCAGACCGTTTTTTTCTACTTCCGAGCAAATAGGCGAGTATTAAAACCGCTGACGCTCCGGCGAATAAACTGGCGATCCCGGAATTCCTGCCTTGCTGCAAAACCCGCGACGAATGGATCTCGACCGCTTGGGCAGGCAGAGGTTGTCCGACAAACGTTGAAAGCTCAGCCCTTGTTTCGCCCGATTGAGCAGGAGCAAAGACGTATCCGGTTGCGCACCAAAAAGTGGCGAACAATGCCAAAGCAAAAGCGAAAAACAGCAAAATACGCATCAATATCCAAACTATTTATTCGGCTGCGGTGTGTAGCGCAGATACGGTTTGATCGTCCGCGAACCTTTTGGAAACAAACCTGCCACATCCGCGTCCTTCACCGCTGGAGAAATGATGCAGTCCTGACTGTCTTCCCAATTCGCGGGCGTGGCGACTTTATGTTTCGCCGTGAGTTGCAACGAATCAATTACGCGCAGCAGTTCAAAAAAGTTCCGTCCCGTCGAAGCCGGATACGTCAGCGTCAATTTGATTTTCTTGTCCGGCCCGATAATGAAAACCGAGCGCACCGTAAAAGTATCGTCGGCGTTCGGATGAATCATGTCGTAAAGCGTCGCCACGTTTCGGTCCGGATCGGCGATGATGGGAAAATTCATCCGCGTATTTTGCGTTTCGTTGATGTCGCAAATCCAGCCGTGATGCGACTCAATCGGATCGACGCTAATCGCCACGACTTTGACGCCGCGCTTATCGAATTCCGATTTGATTTTCGTCACCGCGCCGAGTTCGGTCGTGCAAACCGGCGTGTAATCTTTTGGATGCGAAAATAAAATGCCCCAGCCATTGCCGAGCCATTGATGAAAATCAATTTCGCCTTCTGTAGTGACCGCCGTAAAATTCGGAGCTTCGTCGCCTAATCGCAATGCCATAAAAATTCTTTCGTTATTAAAATTCCGAGCGACTTAGCTCAGAGGAGCGCGAGAATACGAATTGCCGCCATGCGCGACAAGATGGATTTTTAAGGCTTCAGAAGGGAATTCGGCGGTGGAGTCGGCTGGCTCTTCTTTCGCATGGAAACGACAAGGGCAACGCATCCCGTCCATGTGGGCAGTAAATCTACAACGGGAATAAATTCAACGGCAAATGTAGGCAACAGCAACCAGTGAAAGCCGAGCAGCGCTATTTCAAGAATCATCGCGATCACATCGATGATTTCGTCAAAAAACGTCAAGCCCAGCGGGCCGAGCACCCATTGCAAGCCATCCGCGAAAATGGCAATCGTAAACGCCAACCCGATGCGTAACGGTGTGAGGCGACGGGCTTGAAGAAATTTAATTGCGGGTAGATTCATTCAAAGCTAATTCGATAATTTAAAAGAAATGGGAATCTCGACCGACGAAACGATGGCGCGATTGTCAATTTTGGCCGGTTCAAAACTCCAAGTGCGCACCGCTTCGACTGCTGCATTATCCAACAGGGCAAAACCGGTTCCTTGTTTAACTTCGATTTTCGTCGCCGCGCCCTTGACGTTTACAACGACGTTGAGAATGACCAACCCTTCCTGCCGTTTGCGCCGGGCTAGCGGAGGATAAACCGGCTGACGATTCACTCGATAGCGAGGTGCCGCGTTCACCACAACGCTCGGAGCCGAAGCAGAAAGGTAATTTTGAGCAGACGTTTCCTGGCGGGGCGGGGGAGCGATTTGGATAGTCGAAAGCGGCGTCGGGTTGGTGTTTGAACTAGATTCCACTGGCGATGGAACGTTGACAGCCTCAGCGATTTGTTGGGGAAGTTCTGATTTCGGGGGGATTAGAATCGGTTTAATTTCGGGTGGAGGCAAAATCTTTTGAGCCATCCTTGGAACTGGTTCAGGGGAAGGTAATTTTTCCTGCTCGCTCGGAACTTCTTCCAAAGACTGTATTGAAAATAAAATACCTGAGCCAAACATGTCAGGCGGTTCTGCGGAATAATGGAAAGCAAGCGGGATTGCAGCGCAATGCACCACCAGCGAAATCAACAAAGCTACTTTCCAACGCACGTTCACAACCTTTAATCGTCTGATAAATTTAGGCCCTTTTGCCGGGACGCCTTCGCATTCTGCCCGATTCCAACGATAAATTTCCAGAATTCTTCTTGTTTCATGAACAACCTATCCCTAAAACGCACTCCTGTTACCGTAAAAATATTTTAAATATGAAATACGTTTCCATCTGTGCTGTTTCTTTTATAGCAAGTTCATTTCTTTATTTCGCTTCAGCCCAAACCAACGATACTGAAACGGGTTCGTCCACTTATCGACTCCCGACCGTCACCGTGTTTGGTGCGTCACCCAACTCCACGCAAGCCGTCACCCAGGTGGCCAATGCGGTCACCGTGCTTTCTGGCGAACAGGTCAAACCGGGCGGGATTCAAAACACTCGCGAGTTGGGAACTTATTTGCCGAACGTCACGGTGTTTGACGCGAACAACGATCGCTCGCCTAAATTTTCCGTGCGCGGCCTGCGTGAAAATAATTTTGCCACCGGCGATCCTGCTATTGGTTTCTACGTGGATGACGTTCCTTACACCGATTTGAATTCGCGCGGCCTCGCCCTTTTCGACATTGAACAAGTGGAGTTGTTGCGTGGGCCGCAAGGAACTTTATTTGGGGCGAGTGGGCCGGGCGGTGTGATCAATATTGTCACCCGTCAACCCGGACCGACTGCGGAAGGTCGCGCTGGGTTTACTTATGGCAATTACGATCAGCAAATTTACGAGGCCAGTTTGCGCGGTCCGATCGTGGCCGAAAAACTCTCGCTCGGTTTCTCAGGACTGTATTCGACCCGCGATGGGTTCGTTCACAATCGCGCTAACGACACTCATCCCGATGATAAGGAAACGCTGGCGGGACGCGTGCAACTTCGCTGGACGCCCACTGAAACACTTGATTTTTCTGTTGTCTTGCATGGCCAGAAATTCAACGACGGTTTTGTGCCGACCTATTATCCAGCAGTGGATTCCAACCCCTTTTCTGTGCGCCGCGACTTCAACGGATTTGTGGACACCGACACCTGGGGCACCGCGCTCAAGGGAAGTTTTGCCAATGAAGTCGTCAAAGTAACTTCAATAACTTCCTACCGAAATTGGAAACAGAACTTGTTGCAGGATTTTGATTTCAGCCCAAGCCCGGTTCGCCTCGGGTTCGCTAAACCTGACCTCGATCAATGGAGTCAGGAACTGCGTGTGCAATCCAACGATGAATCGAAAGATTTACAATGGCTGGGCGGCTTTTTCTTTTCCAGGTCAGACCTCAGCAACAATACTGGCAGCCGTGAACTCACGCCGATTACGTTATCAACCAATCCGGCCCCATTTGTTCTCCCAACATCCATTTTCCGCACGCGTTCCGAGACGGATGCAGAAACCTACGCCATCTTTGGCCAGGCTGGATATGACCTGACAGAAAAGCTCAATGTCATTGCAGGCGTCCGCTTCACCGTCGATCAACGGAACATAGATCGTAGTAAAATCATTTCCGCGCCTGGTTCGACTTTCGGGGGTTTTCCGGCTGGTCCTTTCTCCAACACAAACGGCGCTTATAGAGCGAGCGATGACTTCACAGATGTCTCTCCGAAATTCGGAGTCAGCTATAATTTTACGGAAAGCTTTGGAACCTATGCGAGTATTTCACGCGGTTACCAAAGCGGCGGGTTCAATACGTCCAACGATTCCGCGACGGGGGCAAAATTTGATCCATCACATTCCTGGAATTACGAAGCTGGCGTAAAATCGAAATGGCTGGAGGATCGGTTGCTTGCCAACCTCGCGATTTTTTACACGGACACCCATGACTACCAGGTTTATCGCATCAACAGCAGTGATCCTTCTCAAGCGTATATCGTCAATGCGGATCAGGTCCGCAGCTATGGCGCGGAGTTGGATTTATCCACGAGGCCTTGCAAAAATGTGGATCTCAGCGCGGCGTTCGGTGTGACTCAAGCTTCGTTCGATAAGTTCACCGATAAGAATGGCAGGGATTTCGATGACAAAGATGTGAATTTCGTTCCGGAATTTACGGCTAACATTGCGATGCAATATCGTTTTCCCTGTCACCTCTACGCCCGCGTCGAATATCAGGCGATTGGTAATTATTATCTCGATGAAGATAATAGCGCCAAACAGAGCGCGTACGGTTTGTTGAATGCGCGCATCGGTTATCAACGTGATCACTTCGAGATTTATGTTTTCGGAAAAAATCTTTTGGATAAGGAATACATCAATAACGCACTCGACTTGCGAAATAGTTTTCAGCCGGATTTGCTCATTCGGCAACCGGGCGATCCGATGACCATTGGGATTGCGCTAAGCGCGAACTTCTAGTACGAACGATGTATTAAAGATGCATGATCCGGTCGCATATTTTACTTTTGCGGTAATTGGAATTACCTGCTGGATCTCGTATCTCGGATTCAAGAACGCCGCCTTCGAACGGAAATACATCTTCTGCCCGGAGAATATTCT
>JBKJOA010000310.1:0-11514 GCA_046593365.1 Limisphaerales bacterium | reverse complement strand
CGCTGCTTGTGCTGGGAGCGGACGGCAACCTTGCCGGGGGTTGCTCGACCAGCGGGTTGGGGGGCAAATTGCCGGGACGGGTCGGCGATTCACCGATCATCGGCAGCGGCTTGTATGTGGACAACGCCGTGGGTGCGGCGGGAGCGACCGGTCTGGGCGAAAACGTGATGCGCTACTGCGCATCCTTTCTCATCGTGGAATATATGCGGCAAGGACTGCATCCGCAGGAAGCCTGCGTGGAAACCATCCGCCGTATCGCCAGGGTGGATCCTAAAGGGATGAACTTGAGCATTAATTTTGTGGCGTTGGACAAACGTGGCCGCTACGGCGCAGCCGGCACGGACGGTGGCTTTCAATATTCCGTGACCACCCCGAGCCGCAGCCGGGTTCTGCCCAACCCAGGGGTGGGCAAGCTCAAGTGAACCAGGAGCACATGCGAATCTTGATGGGTGAGTCGAAATAGCTCAAACCTCCACCATCAGCTACCCAACTCACGCTGGAACTACGAATTCGTAGGGAGACTGGGAAGCGCGTTGCTCCCAAATTACGCGCCACTGAAATTTGGCGAGGTCAATTAAGACACCAGCAGGCTCCGGTCAAACAAAAAGGGTCCAACGGCTGGTGCCGTTGGACCTATGCTGGATCCGAATTGTTGGCCGGTTATCTACAGAACCGGAAGAACTTATTGCCGCACGCGTAAGAACTTCTTTACGGCAGGCTGAACGATACACCACGGCGAGACCGGCTGCGGAGCAATGTCCGTGTACGGACCCGCCACATTGTCGGCCTGTTGCAGCGATCCACCGGACCAGGTGACTAGCACTCGACCGGAAACGAGCTGAATCTTCAAGCCTGGCAGCCCCGGTGCAAAAGTAGGAATCTGCACTGGAATCCCGCCAGATGTTGGAGTGCTCAACGCGGCCAGTTCCGCCTTCGACAAGGCACCGTCGCGAATCTGGATGCTGTTCACCCACATCGTACGGCGTTCGTCCTGATCGCCATCACCGAAGAGGATCGCGGTCGGCAGCAAGGCTCGCCGCACAGCATCCAATCCCTGGTTGGCGGTCCAATCATCCTGGAAGATGCCATCCACGTACTTGGTCACGACGGGTGGGACGGCGGCTTCGTTGTAGGCTGCCGCAACCCGGTGCCAAACCAGTGGCGTAAACGCGCCCGTGCCGTTGTAGCCCCCGGCACCCTGACCGAAGTTGTTCCCCTGCCAGAAGAGGTCACCGTCGTCCAAGTTGGACGTCGGATCGCTGATTTGCAGCAAGGAAGCCGCGCCCGGCCCCGCGTTGTTAATCATAATGTCGAAGACGATGGTGTATTGATTCACCCGGGTGCCGCTGCCGTTCGGAGCGATGCGGTGAGTCATGACGTAACCAATCTGCCGGGTCAGATCGCCCGGCACTTGCATGATTTTTTCATCCGAGCCGTTGATCAAGGCGACCCCCAAGGCCGAGCAGGTGCCAAACGTGGTCAGGTTTGGACTGGAACCGGTGGGACCATCGAAGGTCGGATCAAAATACTGGAGGGCCTTGCCGATCGTGGCGGACAGATTACCCTGATCGAAGTCCCATTGACCAGCCACACTGCTGTGGGGGACCACGACTGGGATACCGCTGCCCGATGGGGTGCCCAACTGAACGATGTCCGCATCGGACATCTTGCCGGAACGGATCTGGATGCTATCCACCCACATGGTGCGGCGCTCATCTTGATCGCCATCACCGAACAAGATCGCGGTCGGCAGCAAGGCCCGCCGCACAGCATCCAAACCTTGGTTGGCGGTCCAATCATCCTGCTTGATGCCGTCCACATACTTGGTAACCACCGGAGGCGTTGCGGCTTCGTCATAGGCGGCCACCACCCGGTGCCAGACCAACGGTGTAAACGCGCCGGTGCCGTTGTAGCCGCCGGCGCCCTGGCCGAAGTTGTTCCCCTGCCAGAAAAGGTCGCCGTCGTCCAAGTTGGACGTCGGATCGCTGATTTGCAGCAAGGAAGCCGCGCCCGGTCCCGCGTTGTTCACCATGATGTCGAAGACAATGGTGTATTGATTCACCCGAGTGCCGCTGCCGTTGGGAGGGATGCGGTGGGTCATGACGTAACCAATCTGCCGGGTCAGATCTCCCGGCACCTGCATGATTTTTGCATCGACCCCGTTGATTAGCGAAACCCCCAAGGCCGAGCAAGTGCCAAACGTGGTCAGGTTTGGACTGGAACCGGTGGGACCATCGAAGGTTGGATCAAAATATTGCAAGGCCGTCCCAATCGTCGGCGAGAGGTTGCTCCGTTCAAAATCCCACTGTCCGGTGACGGTACTCTGCGGGATGGTCGCCGGAATGCCACACGCCTCAGGTCCGCCTAAAGCCACCATTTCTGCGTCGGAGAGCTTGCCGGCTCGAATCTGAATGCTGTTCACCCACATCGTACGGCGCTCATCCTGATCGCCGTCGCCGAAGAGGACGGCGGTCGGCAGCAAGGCCCGCCGCACAGCATCCAAACCTTGGTTGGCGGTCCAATCATCCTGCTTGATGCCGTCCACATATTTGGTAACCACCGGAGGCGTTGCGGCTTCGTCATAGGCGGCCACCACCCGGTGCCAGACCAACGGTGTAAACGCGCCGGTGCCGTTGTAGCCGCCAGCGCCCTGGCCGAAGTTGTTCCCCTGCCAGAAGAGGTCGCCGTCGTCCAAGTTGGACGTTGGGTCGCTGACTTGCAGCAAGGAAGCCGCGCCCGGCCCGGAGTTGTCCACCATGACGTCCATGATCAGGGTGTATTGATTGACCCGGGTGCCGCCACCATTGGGCGCGATTCCATGAGTCATCCTGTAGCCAATTTTCCGGGTCAAATCGCCCGGAACTCGCATCACCTTTGCGATTTGGCCGTTGATGTCAGAAATCCCGAACGAGGTGGTGGTGCCGAACTGGGTCTTGCTCGAATTGGTGCCGCTCGGGCCGTCGAAGGCTGGGTCAAAGTATGCTAACGCATTGCCGACCGTGGCGCGGAGGTCGTCATTCTCAAAGTCCCATTGACCAGTAACCTGGGTCGTAGATCCGCCTGTCACGGTGACGCTGAAAGACCAGTCATTGGTGTGTGAGGCGGCCGCAGAGTCGGCGTAAACGAGGTGAACCGCATTGTTGGCCGTGGCCCAGCCGCCGCCGGGGATGTAGGCGATGGTGGTCTTGTTGCCAACCTTCACTTTAGTTTGCGGGGTGACAATCGTGCCGTTGATGGAGAGTTGGACGTTCCCGATGTTCACGGTGGTCGTGCCATCAAAAATTGTGATGGTGAGTTGGGACGCGGAACTGTTGCCCGCCGAGCCAGCGGAGGGTTTAATGTCCGCGAGGTAAGGCGAGTTGTAAATAGCACTGGTCGAGCTGCGGTAAGCGAGAGGCGAACCGAGAGAACCATCGTTGATCAACAAGCGAGTCCCGGTGTTGGTGTCAACCGTGTAGAAATGTAGGCTTGAGCCGTGGGCTTGCTGCCAGTGCAGAATGCGGAACGGATACGCGCCAGTAACCGGGGCAGTGACCTCAATGATGTTTTCGACGTTCTGATTGCCAGTAAACGCCGCCGCACCAGCGCGCTGGAACTCGGCGATTTTGGTCGAAGAAAAATCGCGGGGATTCGCGCCGACATACAGCAAATATCCGTCGTCATCGTTAACGTCGGTCCGATCTGCAGCTGAGCTGATCGCCAGAGTGTGGGTGCCCGCAGTCAACGGCAAGATGCCAACGACCTCGCCCGCAAATTGATCATACAAACCTTCGTTGCCAGGGATGCCGAAAAACGGTACCGAAGCAAACTGGCCGAAAAGGACAGCGCCGTCCGCGTCACGGATATCCACGGTGTTGCCGTTCAGTTCAAAATTCACGGTATCCGTAAAATAGGCTCCCAAGGCATTGGGGCCGGGGATGGCGATGTTGCTAATGATGATCCCGCCCGCGTCTGTGAGCAGTCCGCTGATCTGGCGTGAGGCTCGGAGGGAGCTGTTGGCGACGACGTTGCTGACGCTTGCCTGCGCGGTGCGCACGACGAAGCCTGGGTTGCTCACCGAGTTGGTGGGTAAGGCCGCGCTGGCGGGAAGCAAAACGGCGGCGTTGACTCCGGCAGGCAGTCCGATCAAGGCCATCAGACAGGCAATGAGTTTTAATAAATGTGGTTGGATTTTCATAATGTTGCAGGGTTAGTTATTTGACTGTTTTAATCTATCATCCTAGCGTTGCCACGGACTTGGTTGGTGCAAATTTTTTGCACTTTTCACCGGATTTTTTTACGCCAAAAAATACGTGGGTTCTACAATACTCAATTCCTGAGAAATAATTGTAAACATTTAACTGCAAACATTTTTTTTGAACGCGTGACAAATTTTCGAGTTGCGGCTGTCTGGCAAGGAGCATTGCTGTAGCCGCTGACGGGAGGAAGCGGAGACTCATGTGCCAAAGGAAGTCCGCCTTCCCACATGGGTGGCTACGGTTCATGGGTTCGATGCGCGACATTTTCATTTGGGGAATTCCCCTCCTTAACAGAGACATTGAGGAAAACTTGCTGGGTTCGTTGTCTCAAACCGTCTGCAAGCTCTGCACGACGCTGCGCACCGCATTCTCGTCGGTAACTTTGCAGGTGAATTCCGAAAGGCGGGTGGATGCGCCCATAAAACAACGCAAATTGCGGAAATTCATCCTGCTTTCCACGGTTGTCCTGGCGCTCAGATGGACCTCCCTGACGCCTGTGCCTTCGACGATTTGCCGCACATTTTGGGGCGTGATGCCACCACCGGGCATGACGATAATGCGATCGGCGGCCTGCTTCTGCAGCGCTGCGATGAGGTCGAGCCCCTCCACACACGATTCGTCCTGGCCAGACGTCAGCACCCGATCCACACCGAGATCGATCAATTCTTCCAGTCCTTGCCGCGGGTCGCGGCACATGTCGAAGGCGCGATGGAACGTGACGTTCAAAGGCCGGGACAGTTCGAGCAGTTCGGACGTGCGTGGTTGGTCAATGTCGCCATCTGCGGTCAGGCAGCCGATCACGAGGCCGTCTGCTCCAAGTTCCTTCGCCATGCGAATGTCCTCACGCATAGCCTCCATTTCGGATTCGCTGAAGAGGAAATCGCCGCCGCGCGGTCGGATGATGACCTGCAACCCGATTTTAAGATGGCGTCGTGTCACTTTGATGCAACCGGCGCTGGGAGTGGTGCCGCCTTCTTTCAGGTTGCCGCACAATTCCACACGGTTCGCCCCACCACGCTCAGCGGCGAGCGCGCTTTCCGCTGAGTCCACACATATTTCAACTCGCATTGTGGGGCGGACGCTAACCCGGGCCGAGATGAAAAGGGAAGGGCAATATTAGCCGCCGCATCATAAAGCTACATCAGGGCAGGCTCCCATTTGGTTCAACCTACTTACCAATGCAAAATTGACTGAAAATGGAGTCGAGCAAATCTTCAGTCGTGGTTTTTCCAACAATTTCTCCGACGGCATTTACGGCGATGCGCAAATCCATCGCTGCCAGTTCGAGGGTGATATTTTCTTGCAGAGCATCAATCGTGTGTTGAGTTCCAGCCTTCGCGCGCCTAAGCGCGTCTTGGTGTCGCGAGTTGATCATCACCTGCAACATTTCCGCGCGGATTTCTCCCACCCACACCAATTCCTTGATTGCGTCTTTTAAATTTTCGATTCCTTTTCCACTGAGACAACAAACATCCACGGTTTTCAAATCATTCGGGAGTAAAAGTTTTTTAGCCAAATCAATCTTGTTGCGCACGAGGATCCGTTTTTTGACGGAGAATTCCGCAAGATAAATTTCGTCAGCCGCCGTGAGCGAATCTGAGTTATCCAAAACGTGAAGAATCAATTCGGCTTTGGCCAGTGTGGCGCGACTGCGACGAATCCCCTCGATTTCAATTTCATCGGCGGAATCGCGCAAGCCAGCGGTATCGACGAAGACGACCGGCAGACCGCGGATGTTCGCCGTTTCTTCGATGGTGTCGCGCGTGGTGCCGGGAATCGCCGAGACAATTGCGCGATCGTGGCCGAGAAGTTGATTAAGCAAACTGGATTTGCCTACGTTTGGACGTCCGACAATCGCCGCGCGAATTCCGCGACGCAAAATTTGGCCTTCGTTCGCAGTGCGAAGCAATTCGTCCATGAACCCAACTGCGTTTTCGAGACGTTGCAGCAATTGCGTCTTTGTATCAGGTGCGATGTCTTCATCTGGAAAATCAATATGCGCTTCGACGTGCGCCAGGATTTTTATCATGTCATCGCGAAGCGCGTTAATGCGTTGCGAAAGTTTTCCGGCCAATTGTTCGTTGGCAGCGGTCAGCGCAAGTTCCGTTCGAGCCGAAATTAAATCGGCGACGGCTTCGGCTTGCGCGAGGTCAAGGCGGCCATTGAGAAAAGCGCGTTTCGTAAATTCCCCGGGCATCGCCATGCGCGCGCCACTTTCTAAAACCGTATCCAAAACCATTTTGGCGGGAAGCAAACCGCCGTGACAGGTGATCTCGACGACATCTTCGCGCGTCATTGTTCGCGGAGCGCGCATGACCGCGAGTAAGACTTCGTCAATGATTCGCCCGCGCTGAACAATTTTTCCGTAGTGAATCGTATGCGTGGGCGCTTGCGACGGTTTGACGGAACTTTTGCCCGAAGGAACAAAGCTACGGTCTGCGATGATTAATGCTGCGGAGCCTGAAAGCCGCACGACTGCGAGGCCCCCTTCTCCCAACGGTGTGGCGATCGCGGCAATGGTGTCGTCGAGCATGTTTGAAAAATTTAATGGCAGTTCCCGCGAACATTTTCTGTGGCGCGACCTTGCAGCAGGAGTCGCGCTTTTTCGTAACTGCGTTTGTGCATGTAATGCAACAAATCGGGTTCTGTGTTGCGCGGGAGCTGTGCGGTCAGTTCGTCGAGCCCCGCGAAGAGTGGCAGCAAATCAGGCTTCGGGTTTGCGGTAGCGAGATTTTGAATCGTTTTCTCCAGTTCCAGCAACGATACCAAAATCAAATTTTCCGTGTCGGTCATCCGCCATTGATAACGCAATGCGCGCGTCTTCGCTCGCAAAATCGCTACTGACCTCGACGAAAATGCACGGGCGCATCTTGACACCACCACCAAACAGGCGAGGCGCATTTCTGTTTGGAGTTCCGCCTTCAGGCGGTTGGCGGGCGACGGAACCGCCTGAAGGCGGAACTCCAAACGGTGGTGGTGTCAAGATGCGCCCAAAATGCACCAAGGGCATCTTTTATTCTCGCGGCTCTGCGCAATAATTATTATCATTCAGCCAGTCTCGAAACCTCATGCATCCAAAAACTAAATCCGCTCAACCACAGTCATCTGTTTTCCTTGGAATCGAATGTGGCGGAACCCATAGCACTGCAATTGCTGCGAGAGCGGACGGACAAAAGCTTTTTGATTACACCAGCGGCCCAGCGAATTTGCGTTTGCTCAATGATGAGCAGTTGGCCCAACATTTTGCCGAAATTCGAAAGGCGCATAATGGTTTGCCGGAGTTGAGTGGCCTCGCCATTGGGATGGCGGGCGCGCGCACCGAGCTGGATCGCAAACGCATCCGCGTCGCCGCAGCGAAGGCGTGGCCCGATGTTCCCTGCTATGTGACAAACGATTTGGAAACGGCTCTGGCGGCAGCGGAGACGATCGGTGATGCAAAATCGGCTTCCCGCGTCGTGATTATCAGCGGCACCGGCTCATGTTGCTTCGGGAAAAACGGGCGTGGCAAAACCTCCAAATTCGGTGGCTGGGGTCATATTCTGGGCGACAAAGGTTCCGGTTATGAAATCGGGATGCGCGCACTCAAAGCCGTGGTTTATTACTACGACCGCGATGGCAAATGGCCGATGCTCGGACAAAAGATCCTTCGCTCACTTCAATTGAATCATCCAAACGATCTGATCGGATGGGTTTTGGCCGCGCCAAAAAATGATGTTGCAGCTCTCGCGGTGGAAGTGTTCGATGCCTGGAAGAAAAAGGACAAAATTGCTGCGGATATTTTGGCGGGCGCAGCGGAAAGCCTCGCAACCGATGCCGTGGATTGCGCTCACAAACTTTCCAATTCGAAATCTCCCATGCATTTCGTTTTAGCTGGAAGCATTTTGCTGAAGCAGCCGAAATTCGCCGCACTGATTCGGCAGCGGATTCTGAAGAGCTGGCCGGGCGCAATCGTTGCGCCGTTGGGTCGCGAAAGTGTGTGGGGCGCGGTTGAGTTGGCCCAAACGGAAACGCGAGCAGCAAAACGAATTTCAACACAGCCTTATGTTGACGTGAAAAAGCTGGAAGCGAATTCGCCGATTTCCGAGGCGTTTGCTCTTTCGCCCACAGAAGAACGCAACCCGCTCTCCATGAATCTGGATCAGCTTTCACTATCTGAAGCGATTGCTCTGATGCTCAAAGAAGATGCGAAATTGCCGAACGCCATTTCGGCGGAGACGAGCGAAATCGAGAAAACAATCGGTTTTGTCGTCAAGGCATTCAAACGGGGCGGAAGATTATTTTACATCGGCGCGGGAACGAGCGGGCGACTTGGAATCCTTGATGCGAGCGAATGTCCGCCGACGTTTCGCACATCACCAGAAATGGTTCAGGGAATTATGGCCGGCGGTCAGAGCGCGATCTGGAAAGCCGTGGAAGGCGCGGAGGACGACGCGAACGCGGGGGCGGAAGCCATGCAACTCAACACTATTTCCGAACGAGACGTGGTCGTGGGAATAGCTGCGAGTGGAAGAACTCCTTTTGTGTGGGGCGCATTGCTCGAAGCGAAAAAGCGCGGTGCGAAGACGGTTTTACTTTGCTTCAACCCGCACATGAAGGGGATTTCTGGAGTTCGCCCCCATCTCATCATTGCGCCGAATGTGGGGCCTGAAATTTTGACCGGTTCGACACGCTTGAAGGCAGGCACTGCAACAAAATTGGTTCTCAACATGATTTCCACGCTGGCGATGGTGCGAATTGGAAAGGTTAAAAGCAACTTGATGATTGATCTCAATCCCTCAAACGTGAAACTCCGCGACCGTGCCGTGCGCATCGTGCAAGAGTTGAAATCGGTGGATGCCGTTGCGGCCCGTGTCGTCCTTGAGAAAACGGGCTGGGTTGTCAAGGATGCTTGCGAGATGTTGAACTGATTCTGAACAACGGGTTGCTTCCATTCCAGCGCGAGCGCCGGGAAAAATTCAAAATAGCATTTCTCATCTTCCGTTTTTCAAAAACACATGCTTTACTCATTACATTGAAGGCGAACCTCACTATTTGGGATAAGTTGACGCGAGTCGTGGTTTTCCTGCTGCTTTGCGCAGCGGTCATGGGAATCGCACTTTCGTACACCCCTGTCATCAAGCAAAACGAGCGGATGCGCAAAAAACGACTGGAACTGGATAAGAAAATTGAAAAGGAAGGGGAAATTTCCAAAAAGTTCGACTCATCCATCAAGGCGATGCAAGATCCGCGAACCGTGGAACGGCTCGTGCGTGAAAAATTGAGCTACGCCAAACCGGGTGAAACCGTCATTCATTTTGAAGCGCCACCGACCAACAGCGGTTCCATCCGGCCAGAACGTCCGTAAAACCCACCGTCAAACGGTCATGATTTCTTTTTCCTTGGTCGCAACATGCGCGTCGATTTTTCCAATATATTGATCGGTTAATTTCTGCACTTCTTTTTCCGCCGCTTCAACCTGATCCTCTGTCACGCCATCCTTTTCTTTCTTCAAATGCTCCAGCGCATCTCGCCGGACGTGTCGAATCGCCACGCGTCCGTCTTCCGCCATCTTTTTCACTATCTTCGTAAATTCCATGCGCCGTTCCGTGCTTAATTCCGGCAAAACGATGCGGATAAATTTGCCCTGCACGGCAGGATTCAATCCCATATTCGCTTTTTGAATCGCTTTTTCAATCGGCTGAATTGAACTCACGTCCCAAGGTTGAATCATCAACATGCGCGGTTCAGGAGCAGTAATTCCAGCCAGTTCACGGATGCGCATGTTCGAGCCGTAAACTTCCACCAGAATGTTTTCAACGAGCGAGGGCGACGCCTTTCCAGTGCGGACACCGGCAAATTCGTTCTGTACTACCTCTTCGGTTTTGATCATCTTCTCTTCCGCTTCCAACAAAATGTCGTCGAGTGCCATAAATTTTTCCTTCCATTGAAACCGCTCTCCAAACAGAGAGACGAAAGAACAATAAGAAAAGAAAACCAAAACACCAGCCAGCAAATCAACCCCGCCGAGGGTGTGATTAAATGTGGGTTAGGCGCGCGTCCCCTCGAAGGAGCGCCCGCTTTTAGCTGGCTTTACGCGAACTAAAACCCGCCACGAACGAGCCACCGGCAAAGAGCGACAGCTTCCCGCACATGCGGGACGAACCCGCAAAGCCGGTCACAGACCGGCGCTCCGCGAGCAACGGCATTTCCGCCGCCTCACCCACTTTAATCACACCCCCCGCTGATGAACACGGATGGACGCAGGTTTGAGAACGCAAGCTGATGGCGGCGCAGGACAGCGTGTTGTTGAAACCAAACCGGACAAAAACGTTAAGAGCCTGTTTGAAAACCCCGGCTTGGAGTTCCGCCTTCAGGCGGCAGAGCGCGGAAACCGCCTGAAGGCGGAACTCCGAACGCCGCCCGGTTGAAGCCCAAATGATTTTTCAAACAGGCTCTAAGAGAGAGCAACGGGAAAAACTTCTGGAATTTCGACCGGCCCGCCCCGTGGCCGAAGGTTTTGCGGGGGCTTGTTCAACAACGACTAGCATTGATGCTCCGCCCCCCTTGCCCCCTTCGATCAATGCTAGCCTTGGAGGTTAGGCGTCACATTTCGACAACACATCTTTGCGAATGACCGCGACATAAATCAAACCATCGGCATCATGCACCGTGGCCGACACATGATACGGCTGGTGCGAACCAACCGTGAAGTCGTAAGTCTTCCGGTCCGCGACAAAAACATGAGTCTCCTCCGGCTCACCGATAACAGAGCGCACCGCCTCGAAACTCATGCCCGGACGCAGCGGCAAACGGATCGCGTCAAAAATCGCCGAGATGGCGCTCTCAGGCAGCTCTCGAAAATCCAACGCCAATCCTCCTGCCTCGTCCGGCGTGTCCTCGTGCCGAGCGATGCCCGTAAAGCCGATGCCTTCATGTATCCAAAAGCCGCCCATCCACTCGTGGCCGTCGCCTTCGGAAACCTCAGCATCTGCTGGCACGAACTGTTTCATCCGCAACTTGGCGAACTGCTGATAAGGGATGAGTTCCATATCATGGAGGCGCGCGATGACGCCTAACATTGTATTGAGTTGCGAAGCAGAATTCGTTCGCAGCCTAATTCGAGTGTTTCGCAGGCTAATTTGGTTTTCACTGGCACCAACCTTAATTTTGCGCCGGATTTCTGCCAACCTTTTTCTCATGCAGAAACCCGAGCAATTGCCGCCCAATCCCGAAACGCGATTTATCCGGTAACCAGCGTTCCCACTTTCTCGCCCAGCACGACCCGTTTCAAATTGTG
>JBKJOA010000112.1:0-9553 GCA_046593365.1 Limisphaerales bacterium | reverse complement strand
GAGAAACAGTAACTGACACGCCGCCGAGTTTGCGAAGGCGGCAAAAGCCTGTAAAGCTCTTAAAGTGACTCAGGCTCAATCTTTCGCCGCTTTCGGCCTTATGATTCTTGCTTCCACTCACCTCGAAAAGGAGAGCGCAATGGGCCGGTTGGGATAACTTGGTTGCACTTTAAACAGCGCTCAGTAATTTTTCGAAATGATTTTGGAATTCACAAAAATGAATGGTGCGGGCAACGACTTTGTTGTTGTGGATAATCGCGACCAGAGAATCCGGCTCACGCGTGAGCAAGCAACGAAGATATGCGACCGGCATCGCGGAGTCGGGGCGGACGGAATCATGCTGCTGATTCCTTGCACCTCTGGAAAAGCCGATTGGGCCTGGGATTTTTTCAACAGCGATGGCAGCCGTGCGGAAATGTGCGGCAACGGTGCACGCTGTTTTGCGCGGTTCATTCAAAAGCTGACCGGTGCAAAAAATCTGATTACGTTTGAAACCGTTGCTGGAGTCATTGCGGCGAGTTTTCAAGACGACCGCGTCACGGTCAATTTGACTGCGCCAAAAGATTTACGCTTGAACGAATCCGTTGCGTTGAAAACCGGTTTAACAACGATCCATTCACTCAACACCGGCGTGCCGCATGCGGTCGTTTTCGTGGAGGATGCGGATCAGGCGATGGTGCAGCCCATCGGCGCGGAAGTGCGCTACCACAGCCATTTTGCGCCGCGCGGAACGAACGTGAATTTTGTGCAACCCCTCGCTGAGAATTGCATTCGCGTGAGGACCTACGAGCGCGGCGTGGAAAATGAAACACTCGCTTGCGGAACCGGCGTCACGGCTTCGGCCTTGATCTCGGCCACTCTGAAAAATTATAGCTCACCAGTGAAAGTGCATGTCGCTGGTGGCGATCTTCTTGAAGTCAGCTTTGCGCGCAACGGAAATGAATTTAGCGATGTGCGCTTAAGCGGACCTGCTGATTTTGTCTTCGAGGGGCAGATCAATCTATAAAGCTGACGTTGCAATCCGATTAAAACGGGCTGGTCAAAATTGGTGTGTTGCCTATTTTTGTCTCCGCATTTGGAATCAAAATCATGTTTACTGGAACTTATACCGCCATTGTTACGCCATTTCGAAATGGAAAAATCGACGAAGCGGCGCTCGAACGGCTGATCAAGGCGCAAATCAAAGCCGGCGTGGACGGAGTCGTTCCCGTTGGCACCACCGGCGAATCGCCGACCGTCAGTTTTGAAGAGCATATTCGCCTCATTGAATTCACGGTTGAAGTTGCGGCGGGGAAGATCAAGGTTCTCGCGGGTACCGGCGGCAATGCGACGGACGAAGCGATTTACCTGACGTGCGCTGCTGAAAAGGCAGGCGCCGATGGTTCGCTGCAAGTCGCGCCGTATTATAACAAGCCGACGCAACAAGGTTTGTTCCAACATTTCCGCGCGATTGCCAAAGCGACAAAGTTGCCGATCATTCTTTACAGCATTCCTGGACGTTGCGGCGTGGAGATCGGAATTGAGACGGTGCAACGGCTGGCGCGCGAAGCCAAAAATATTATCGGCATCAAAGAGGCCGGCGGAAATTCGGATCGTGTCAGCCAATTACGCGCGGCGCTGGGAAATAAATTTGTCATTCTTTGCGGCGACGATTCCCTCACGCTGCCGTTTATGTCAGTCGGGGCACAAGGCGTGATCAGCGTCGCGTCTAACATTATTCCTCGGGAGGTTTCGCAAATGGTCAAAGCCTTCGCTGCCGGGAAAACAGCCGCTGCGTTGAAACTGCACCAAAAGTTTTATCCAATTTTTAAAGATTTGTTCATCGAGACAAATCCGGTTCCCGTTAAAGCGGCTTTAGCAATAATGGGCCAAATTGAAGAAGAATATCGTTTGCCGCTCGTGCCGATGAGTGCAAAGAATCGTGAAGTTCTCAAAACGACGCTCAAAGCATGTGGAGTTTTGAAATGATATTTTCCAACGTAAACACGCAAATACGCAAGGTTCTTAGAAACAGATTTCTTTTGCGCCTTCGCCTCTTGGCGATTTTGCGGTAAAACTCATGACAAAAATTATCATCACCGGTGCAAAAGGCCGCATGGGGCAGGCGCTCCTCGCTTGTGCCACTCGCAGTCCAGAGTTGCAGATCGTCGGCGCGATTGATCAGGGAGATGATTTGGCGCGGGTCATTTCGCAAACCGATGTGGTGATTGACTTCAGTTTTCATTCCGTGACCGGGGAAGTTGCCGCACTTTGTGCCGCGAACAAAAAAGCTTTGGTCATTGGAACGACGGGTCACTCGGACTCTGAAAGAGCCGAAATCGTCATCCGCAAATCACAGATCCCCATCGTTTGGAGTTCAAATTATTCCACCGGCGTGAACACGCTTTTCTGGCTGACGCGTAAAGCCGCCGAAATCCTTGGCCCCGACTTCGATTTGGAAATTGTGGAAATGCATCATCGTTTAAAAAAAGATGCGCCGAGCGGCACCGCTAAAACGCTCGCAAAAATTTTGGCGGAGGTTCGCCAGCAACAACTCGAGGAAATCATCCGTCACGGGCGCGATGGAATTGTCGGCGAGCGCACGGCCGCTGAAATTGGAATGCATTCCGTCCGCGGCGGCGATGTCGTTGGCGATCACACCGTCATTTTTGCGACGAACGGCGAGCGCGTTGAACTGGCCCACAAAGCGTCGAGTCGCGAAACCTTTGCCGAGGGTGCCCTGCGTGCCGCGCAATGGATCGTGAACCAGCCCGCCGGGCTTTACGACATGCAGGATGTGCTCGGGCTAAAATGAATTCGGAACCCGGCATTCAGGATTTAGCACACAGCGGTCATTTCGCAGAACAGGGTTTTGAGATTTTAACAGGACTTCTGTCACACGACGAGTGTGGTGCGCTTGCAAAAGAGCTTTCCGTAATTTACGAGCGCGAACAAAACAGAGATCAAAACAAAATCGGCGGTGTCCGCAATCTTCTTCGGCAAAGCTCCCAAGTTTCCGAACTCGCTTCGTCAGAAAAACTCAAAAATGTTTTGAAAGAACGGCTCGGCAATCCGGGCTTTCCGGTTCGCGCGCTTTTTTTTGACAAAACCCCAGAGGCCAACTGGCGTGTTCCGTGGCATCAGGACTTAACGATTGCGGTTGCAGAGAAAATAGAGAGCGCCAACTTCCATGCGTGGTCAATCAAAGAGGATGTTTTACACGTTCAACCGTCGCGCGAAATTCTGGAAAGCATGGCGACGATTCGAATTCATTTGGACAACTGCAATTTAAGCAATGGAGCGTTGAAAATTATTCCTCGTTCTCATACGCACGGCAAACTCACTTCGGCTAAGATTTCGGACTGGATGAAAGAGAACACGTTCGTTTGTGAAGCATCCGCAGGTAGCGCGTTGTTGATGCGCCCATTATTGCTGCATTCTTCATCTCCAGCCAAAACGCCATCGCATCGACGCGTCCTTCACATTGAATACGCCACTCGGGATTTGCCAAACGGTTTGAAATGGTTCGACTCCTGATGAACGCCTCGATTGCTTTTATAGCCCTCGGTTCAAATCTTGGAAACTCTCGCAGGATAATTTGTGAAGTAATTGAGCGTTTGCAGAAACTGTCCAGCACGCCATTGAACAAATCTTCCCTCTGGAAAACGACACCAGTCGATTGTCCGCCTGATTCCCCTCAATTCATAAACGCTGTTGTCAGCTTTGTTCCGTTTCCCAACGAAACACCCGAAAGTTTGCTGGAAAAACTACAGCAGCTCGAAAAGGAATTGGGTCGGCAGCCAAAAAAAGTTCTAAACGAAGCGCGCCCGCTCGACTTGGATTTGATCGCGTTCGGAAACGAAACCCGCTTTTCAGAAAAGTTGATTCTTCCTCATCCCCGCGCCCACGAACGCCGTTTTGTTTTGCAGCCTTTAAACGAAATCGCGCCCGATCTGGTTCTGCCTGGACAAGTAAAGCCGGTCAGCAAACTTCTCGATGCGCTGACCGCCAAAGAAGTTTTGCAGCGCATTGAAGTCTGACTGGATGCAAAGAGATTCACGTTCGCCGGGTGCTACCCGGCATTTTTGTTGCTGAAAAAAATCCGCGATGTTCTACAGTCATTTCCAATGACGATTCAATTGGCAGTTCTTTGCGATGCGGCCACGGATTACAGTGGCAAGCTAAACATTCTGGGAACGTTCGACACGATTTTCGCCCAACAATTCCCTGCCTCGCATCCGCAATGTTCCGTTGCGTTGCGTGTTGCCTTCACCAAGATGGAAGAGGGTAATCATACTTTGAAAATCAATTTTGTGGATGAAGACGGGCAATCCATCATGCCGAGTGTGGACATCCCGGTGGAAGTCGTTTTGCCGGGCGACGCGACATTTATTTCGCGCAATTTTGTTTTGAATATTCAACAACTCAAGTTTGAAACGCCGGGCTTGTATGCGATTGAGATCGCCGTGGATGGGCAACATGAGTCGAGCATTTCGTTGGCCGTCAAAGAGATGCCCAAAGAAGGCGCACCGCCACCCGGAATCCAGAGTTAACAATGTCATTCGCCGATTTTCCAGAGCAGGAGCGGGTGGTCCAACTACTGCAACGTAGTCTCGAACGCGGACGGCTGGCTCACGCCTACCTTTTTTCCGGCAACGATCTCGACGAACTGGAAGCTGTCGCAAAAACCGTCGCGAAAACGTTGAATTGCCAATCGCCCCCGCGCAAAACCACCGCAGGTTTGCCGCTGGACTCCTGCGACCAATGTTCGAGCTGTCGCCGAACCGATAGTTGCAATCATCCCGACGTTTTATGGCTCCGCCCGGAATCAAAATCGCGCATCATCACCATCGACCAAGTGCGCGAGCTTTTGCAGACGGTTAATTTGAAACCGACCGAAGCGGAATTTAAAGTCGCCATTCTTGTCGCGGCCGACCGGTTGAAAGTCGAAGCCGCAAATGCCTTTCTAAAAACGTTGGAAGAGCCGCCCGGGAAATCGATCTTGATCCTGCTCACGACCGAACCGCAGCGCATTTTGGAAACGATTGTCTCGCGTTGTTTGCGTTTGAATTTCGCCGGAGAGAGCGCCCGCATCGGCCAGGCTCAAGCGAGTTGGCTGCTTGGTTTCAGCGAAATCGCTGCAAACGAACAACGCGGTTTGCTGGGTCGGTATCGCTTGCTCGGCGCGGTTATGAAAAACCTGGCCGAGCAAAAGGAATCGGTTGAAAAAGATCTAACCGCACGCTCCCCGCTGGAACGATACGATGATGTTGATCCCAAGTTGCGCGAGAAATGGGAAGACGAACTGGCGGCGGCGATTGAGGCCGAATATCGACGTCGCCGCTCTGACCTCCTGCTCGCTCTGGAGTGGTGGTTGCGCGATGTTTGGACTCAAACCTTGAAGGCTGGAACAGAAATGTTGACCTTTCCTCAGCTCGAAAACGCCGCGCAGACCGTCGCAAAACGCATTTCGTCCGCTGATGCCGTAAACAATTTGGAAGTGATCGAACAAACGCAAAGATTGCTCTTCTCCAACGTGCAGGAAGCGCTTGCTTTGGAAGTCGGTTTGCTGAAATTGAAATTGTAATTAGCGATCGAGCAAAACATGTCGAAGATTCCCAACCGGCCCATAACCCAGCACCAGAAAGCGCCCGTTGTATCCCGGTTCTTTGTTGTTCTGTGCAGCTTTTTCATAGCGATTACCCTCCAAAAATTCGGCAATCCGGTCATTTTTGAAGACCTTTTCCCTGCACCAAACAACCTGCTAGAAGCCCTCTTCAACCCCTGGCCATTTAGCTGGGGATATATATGCATCGCAGCTCTGGCCGTGCTAGCACTCAAAGTTGGCCGGGTGCAATTCAAACGAAATTGGGCAACCGCCTTTGGATTGTTGCTTCCTCTGATTTGGTTGACCTGGCAATTCGTTTCCGCAACGCAAACGGTGGATTTAAACCTTACTCGCTCCACCCTGAAACATTTTACAGCCTGCGTGGTTTGTTTTTACATCGGCTGGTTCTGTCTGGGTCAATTGAAAAGTGTCCGGCCGATTTTTCTGGGGGTTTTGATCAGCTTCAGTTTTGTGTTAATCATCGGATGGCAACAACACTTTGGCGGACTGGAAGAAACCCGTCGCTTTTTCTACCAACAGGCAAATTGGCGCGATTACCCGCCGGAATTCCTCAAAAAAGTCGCAAGCACCCGCATTTACTCCACGTTGTTCTATCCCAACACCCTTTCTGCGGCCATCTTGTTGTTCTTGCCGGTATCCGTCGCGACTCTCTGGTCCTTTGGTTCCAGATTCACTTTTGCTGCGCGCTGTTTTCTAGTGGTCTTGCTCGGATTTGGCGCGGTCGGTTGCCTGGTCTGGTCGGGATCGAAATCCGGTTGGTTGCTCGCGTTGTTGCTCGGCTTCGTCAGCTTGCTCCAATTGCCCTTCAGCTCAGCAACAAAGAAATGGCTGGTTTTCAGTTTGTTGATTCTCGGTTTGGGCGGTTTCGGGCTGAAATATGCCCAGTTTTTCGAACGCGGTGCAACGAGCGTCGTGGCTCGGTTTGATTATTGGCAAGCCGCTTTAACGATTTTCAGGACCAATCCCACTTTCGGCACGGGCCCAGGCACCTTTTTCATTCCCTATCAGAAAATCAAGGCGCCGGAATCCGAAATGGCCCGTCTGTGCCACAACGATTATTTGGAACAAGCGTCCGATTCAGGAATTGTCGGTTTTCTAAGTTTCACCACGTTTATTTTTGGGTCGATTGGATTTTTTTGCAGGCCGAAAGTCAACTCTCCAAATGCATTTCATTTCTGTATTTGGCTCGGTTTGCTTGGCGTCACGTTGCACGGGATGGTGGAGTTTAATTTGTATATTCCGGCGATTGCATGGCCCTCTTTCCTCTTTTTTGGCTGGCTTTGGAGTCAAAGGAATCGAATCGACAACGTCCCTACAGCTTCGTAAGTTCCGGTCGCAGATGAAAATACTTTTTCTAAATGGACCCAATCTGAATCTGCTCGGGCAGCGCGAACCTGACATTTACGGACCCGCTTCGCTGGCCGATATCGAACTATCCGTTCGGGAGCGAGCTGCTCAGTTGAAAGTGGAAATTGAATTTCGCCAATCCAATATGGAAGGTGAATTGGTCGGTTGGATTCAGCAGGCGCGGGGTAAATTCGACGCCATCGTTTTGAATGCGGCGGCATACACTCACACGAGTGTGGCGTTGCGCGATGCAATTGGTGGGGTCGGGGTTCCGACCATTGAAATCCATCTTTCTAACATTCACGCTCGCGAAGAATTTCGTCACAAATCTCTCATCGCGCCCGTCTGCCGAGGTCAAATCACTGGATTCGGTGCGAATTCATACCTTTTAGGTTTAGAAGCGGCAATTAGCGTTAACGTTAAGTGAATGTATCGAATTAAGCGCGTATTTTCTGAAAAAACCATCAACACTAGTCTTTTCTGCCATCGCTTTATCCCTTGACGCAAAGTTTTCACCAGCCTAATGTCGCGACGAATTTGAAAACATTGTTGAAGCGGGGTCGAACTTCGGCTGCTGCTTTTTTGCTAATGAGCAACCGATCGAAACTTCGAAATCAGGAATCTAACCAGGAGGAAGTGTGGACTTAAAAGACATCAAAGCCATCATCGACTTGATGAAGAAAAATTCCCTTTCCGAGTTCGAATTGGAAAAGCAGGATTTTAAAATAAAGCTCAAACGAGGCCCCAACGGCTTCGTTCCAAGCGCGATGGAAGAAAGCTCTGGAGTCACCTACGCCCTTCCTGCTTCTACCACGGTTACGGCAATATTGCCCGCGCATAGCTTGCCAACCAACGCATCAAATGGCCATCTGGAGATTAAATCTCCGATGATAGGAACGTTTTACCGCGCGCCATCCCCGGAATCTGACGAGTACGTGGCAATTGGAACCGAGGTAAATCCGGACACCGTTGTCTGCCTGATCGAAGCAATGAAAGTCATGAATGAGATTAAAGCTGAAGTTCGCGGTGTTATTACGCAAATTTTAGTCGATAACGCTAAACCTGTTGAATTTGGGCAGCCTTTGTTCAAAATCAAGCCGATTTGAGCTTTTTTCTTAAGCCTTCAATTTGGTAAAACGCCATTTTTGTAACTCATGTTCGAAAAAATTCTGGTCGCAAATCGTGGAGAAATCGCTGTAAGGATCATCCGCGCTTGCAAAGAGCTAAACGTTCGAACCGTCGCTGTTTATTCGGAGATCGATGCCAATTCGATGCATGTGCAAATGGCGGACGAGGCGATCTGCATCGGCAAAGCGGCTAGTTCAGAAAGTTATTTGCGCATTGACCGGATCATCAGCGCAGCGGAAATCGCCGATGTCGATGCCATCCACCCCGGCTACGGATTTTTGTCCGAAAACGCGCACTTCGCGGACGTTTGCGAAAGCTGCAACATCCGTTTCATTGGCCCAAGTTCTCGGGCGATGAATGCGCTCGAAGACAAGGCGGTCAGCCGTAATCTGGCGAAAAAAGCCGGTGTTCCAACGCCGCCCGGTTCCGAAGGAACCGTCGAGAACGAGCAAGACGCCTTATCCACAGCAAAAAAAATCGGCTACCCGGTCATGATTAAAGCCGTCGCGGGTGGTGGCGGACGCGGAATGCGCATCGCGCACAACGATATTTCGCTCATTAAAGGCTATCACACGGCCCGGAGCGAAGCGGAAAAATGTTTTGGCAATTCCGGCGTTTACATCGAGAAATACATCGAAAACCCGCACCACATCGAATTTCAAATCTTAGCCGACACTCGCGGAAATATCATTCATCTCGGGGAACGCGATTGCTCAATTCAGCGTCGCAACCAGAAGGTCATTGAAGAAACGCCGTCTCCCTTAATTGACAATAAGTTCCCGAAGCTGCGGAAAGAAATGGGTAAAGCGGCGGTGAAAATTGCGCAACTCGCCCATTACACGAACGCAGGCACCGTCGAGTTCATCGTGGATGACAAGGGGCATTATTACTTTCTCGAAGTCAACAAACGCATTCAGGTCGAACATCCGATCACCGAAGAAGTCACCGGCATCGATCTGGTCAAACAACAGATCATGATCGCAATGGGCGAGCCACTGCGGATTTCCCAAAGCGATGTTCAATTCAAGGGGCACGCCATCGAATGCCGGATCAACGCCGAAGATCCTTTTGATGATTTCCGTCCCTGCCCCGGCCGCATCGAAATGTATTATCCGCCGGGCGGACGCGGTGTGCGTCTCGATAGCCATGTTTATGCCGGTTACACGATTCCGCCGACTTACGATTCCATGATCGGTAAACTCATCACCACCGGCAAAGACCGTCGCGACGCGATGGATAAAATGAGCCGCGCCCTTGGCGAATACATGATCACCGGCATCAAAACGACCATTGCGTTCGAGCAAGCCATTTTGCAGGACCCGAATTTCCGTCGCGGCGTTTACTCCACGAATTTCATCGAACAACTTTTAGGCGGCGCGCGGCGGGAGTTGATTGAAGAGAAGGCGTAAAAGCTTCCAAAGAATTTTTGCGTTCAATGCCGTTTTAAGTTAAACAGATTTTATGCAAAAG
>JBKJOA010000237.1:0-2811 GCA_046593365.1 Limisphaerales bacterium | reverse complement strand
TATTTTCAGACCGCCTGAAGGCGGAACTCCAAACATGAACATTCCACCACCATCTGAAAAACAATCGCGCGTGATTTGGTTTTCGCTCACGGCGCTGGCGGTGGCGGCGGTGATTATTCTCGCCGGATTCCTCATTTGGGGATTGGGCTGGCTCGCAAACCAACTCGCTTCCGTGATTTTTCCGCTGGCCCTCGCGGCGGTGTTGGCTTACTTGCTCGACCCACTCGTCGATTTTCTGGAACGCCGTAAAGTTCCCCGCACGCGCGCCATCCTACTTGTATTTTTCGTGCTGCTGATGGTCGCGGTGATTCTGTTGGCCACCGTCGTGCCGCAATTGATTGTTGAGATCAAAAGCCTCGTGCAACAGATGCCTGACGTTGCCGACAAGTTGCGTAAATATTTGACCGAGAAACTCGCGACATCTCCGTGGGCTGATCGTGCTCGCGACGCGATGGCGACAGATATGGGCGCGTCACTGCAAAACTGGCTGGCCTCCGTCGCGCCCCTAGTGGGCGGTTGGCTCTTGCTTCAATTTCAACGCGCGGCTTCGTGGATAGGTTTCATCATCGGCCTCGCGCTCGTGCCGGTTTATCTTTTCTATTTTCTTCAGGAAAAAGCGGGCATCCAACGCACATGGTCGGATTATCTGCCGCTCAACGAATCGAAGGCGAAAGAGGAAGTCGTGTTCGTGCTGACGTCCATCAATGACGCGCTCATTGTTTTCTTTCGTGGACAAGTGCTTGTCGCGCTTTGCACTGGCACGATCCTAGCCATCGCGTTTTCCATTCTCGCATTGAATTACGCCATCCTGCTCGGCGCAATCGCGGCGATTCTCGGCATCATGCCTTACGTCGGCTCAATCGTCTGTCTGCTGCTCGCGCTGATTTTGTCCGCCGTGCAATTCGGCGACTGGCTGCATCCGTTGCTCGTGCTCGTCATCTTCGGCGCGGTGCAACTGATCGAAGGTTTTATCATCTCGCCAAAAATCATCGGTGACCGCGTGGGCCTGCATCCGCTCACCATCATTGTGGCGGTGCTGGTTGGCACGACGTTGATGGGCGGAATTCTCGGCGGCGTGCTGGCAATTCCACTGACAGCGGCGCTGCGGACGCTGATGTTTCGGTATGTTTGGAAGAAACGATCAGATTGATGAATCAAACAGAAAAAACTGGATTGGCTTCAAAAAAGATTAAGGTTTTAAATTTGCAAGAAACCGCCCAAATAGCCGCCCAACTCGCGGAATTTGGCAGGCCGTTTGACGAATCATATCGAATCGGGCTGCTAAAAGCCGGTGGACTACAGTATGCCTGCCATTATGCGGAGTGGTGTATGGGCTGGATTTGGCGACAATGGTTAGCAGGAAAACCCACTGAAATTATCAGGGAGCAAGTTGAGCCTTTTATCGAAAGGGGATTGGAACTTCGTAAACATTCTCAGAGTTATGACCATCTTCCACAACACGATCTCTTTCTTTTGCATTGCGCCATATTCGCTTGCGACGAGCCTCAACTGAAGAAAGTGGTCGAGACAGTAGCGGATGCTTCCGGCGACAAAGGTGAAAAACCTTTAAATTATGGTAATCAATTTGGTCAGGGACGCGGTGAACTTTATGCCGCTGCGTGGTGTGGAATGATGAAATATTGGATCCTTGGTGATGAGAAAAAGGCATTTGAACAATCCGAAATCGTTTGGGGAGCCAAACGAGATCAACAGGTCTTTGCTGCACCAAAACCGCTGGTTATCCCCTGGCTCAAGAAAGATTGGAAAGCATTTATCATCCAGCAGCAAAGAGACTTTCAAAAGTTGTGGAACCGAGCGCGTAAAGATTGCTGGACCGTTCGATCGGAGAATTCTACTGAAACAGTCGTAACAACTGACCGATACCAAATTGGTCACATGTGGTGTTGGGCGCACTGCGGCATGGCCCTGTTGGCCCATCGCCAAGGAGTGAAGGTTGCGACTGATCCGTTGTGGTTTCCTCGAGAATTTGCCAATGCAAAGTTGTAACATCGGGCTTTTCAGCGCCTGCAACCGAATCTTTTTACGCGAAATTATTTTACCAACAATCCTCGTACATCCACCGCTTCCATCCCTGCATCACGAATCGCTTGCATTCCTAAATCCGTATCTTCGTAGCCGCGACAGAATTGCGGCGGGACTTTGATGAGGCGGGCCGCTTCGAGAAAAATGTCGGGCGCGTAAGTCTGGCTTGCCGCAGCCTAAATGCGGCGTTATTTTGAGGCCGTGATTGCAGCAACGGAAATCGAGCGGATGAGCTTCGCGGAACGATTGCAAGCGATGGAGCTTCTTTGGCGTTCGATGTCCAGCCAGTCCGATCAAATAGAATCCCCCGGTTGGCATAAAAAAATTCTCGTTAAACGCCTCGCCAAAGTTGAAGCAGGCCAAGGCGAGTTTCTCACCATCGCACAGTTAAAAAAACGGCTCGCCAGACGTGCAGCATGAGAAGGGTTGTCATTTTGGCCGAGGCGGCTGAAGACATTGAGCAGGCCAGAGATTTTTACGATGCGCAGGAATTAGGGATCGGAGATTATTGTGCGGATTCACTGGTGGCCGACATTGAAAGTCTGGCGCTTTACCACGGAATTCATTCCCGCCATTTCGGCTTTCCCCGAATGTTGTCCAACCGATTTCCTTTTGGCATTTATTATCGAGAAGAAAAAAACGAAACGCAGGTTTTCGCTGTTCTGGATTTGCGCAGAGAACCCAATTGGATTCGTAAAGAACTGACCGGCCGAGACGGCTAAACTATTTTAGTAGGCAGCGTTCTGACATCCACCGCTTCCATCCCAG
>JBKJOA010000322.1:0-5448 GCA_046593365.1 Limisphaerales bacterium | reverse complement strand
AAAGCCGGTTCGGCGCACTCACGCTGGATCGGCGTTTCTATTTCCATAAGCGACGTATTTCGCAGATAAATTTAAAAGCAATTTCGCTGAGAAAAATTAAATCACCGTTCCGTGCGGGATGACACCATTTTTGGGGATGATGATAATTCCGTCGCGGATGTAATAGAGACCGTGATCCATGTTTTCGGGTTTACCCACGGGTGAAAGTACGCAGTTTTCGCCAATGCGCGCGTTTTTATCGATGATCGCATTTTCGATCCGCGTGTTTCGACCGATGCCGATGCGTGGAATGCCTTGGGCTTCGTATTGCTGGATGGACGCCTCAGATTCGTAGTAATCACAGCCGATCAAAATGGTGCGGGTCAACTCACACCCAGCGCTGACGGTGCTGCGGATACCCACCATACTGTGATTGATTTTCGCGTGATTGATGATGCAACCGTCGGAAATAATGGCGTGATTGATCGCGGCTCCATTGATTTTCGAGGCCGGCAAAAAACGTGGCCGCGTAAAAATCGGGGAACTCATGTCGAAGAAATTAAAGCGTGGCAACTCCGAAACCAAATCGAGGTTCGCCTCGAAGAACGACCGAATGGTTCCAATGTCTTCCCAATAACCTTGGAACACGTAAGAGAAAACGCGATGCGTCTCGATTGCGCCGGGAATGATATGTTTTCCGAAATCAGTGAATTCGTTGTCGAGAAGGCGAAGAAGAACTTCTCGGTTGAAAACGTAAATACCCATTGAAGCCAGAAATAATTCTTCGTCGCTCTGCACGCCAAATTTGGGATACAAATCGCGCTCCAACTTCAAAGAATTCAACAGGGCCGGTTCTTTCGGTTTTTCGACGAATCGCGTGATGCGCCGCTCGGAATTGATCTGCATGATTCCGAGCGATTGCGCTTCCCGCCGGGGCATCGGGATGGTGGCGATGGTTACGTCCGCGTTTGTTTCAACGTGTTGCGAGATGATTTGCCGAAAGTCCATTCGATACAATTGATCGCCGCTAAGAATCAACAGGTAATCGAAATCGTGATTGAGAAAATGCGTGAGATTTTTTCGCACGGCGTCGGCGGTTCCTTGATACCATGAGGTGTCACCGAAAGTTTGTTCGGCCGCCAGAATTTCTACGAAGCCACCGGCGAAATGATCGAACTTATAACTCTGCGAAATGTGGCGATGCAACGAAGCCGAGTTGAATTGGGTTAACAGATAAACGCGCCTCAAATCTGAATTAATGCAATTGGAAATGGGAATATCAACGAGTCGATATTTTCCCGCCAGCGGCACGGCGGGTTTGGCGCGGTCGCGCGTCAAAGGAAACAATCGCAATCCCTGGCCACCACCCATGATGACCGACAAAACTTTGCTGGTGTTCGGAGACATGCGCGTTTTGTTCTGTTCCATTTCCAAAGCCTTTCCACGTTTTTATTAGCGTTTCTATACCGATCCCGAATTCGAGAGCAAGCTGCTTTTAAAATCACCGGCTTGCGAGTGGTGAATGTGACTCTTCTCCTCAGCAGATTCAAGACACAACGCGATCTCACTTTATTACAGTGAGCCTGCGTTCAGTCGAGAGGAGAAAATGGTTGCATCCGGGTTGCCTGACTTGAATATTTTTTCAGGCTCGAACGGGTTAAATTTTTATCGCACCCGAACCGGCGGCACCGTAAATTTTCCAGGTGAAACTCTCCGTCAAGAGCGATTACGCCGCACGCGCTGTGCTTTGGTTGGCGCGGCATTATCCCGAAGGCGTGGCACGAAAAGTTGAGGAGATGGCGACGGATCAAGGAATTCCATCCAATTATCTGGTCCAGATTTTAATCGAGTTGAAATCCAAGCAAATCGTCCGCAGTCAACGTGGAAAAGAGGGGGGTTACCTGCTCGCGCGGCCACCTTCCGAAATTACGCTGGGCGACGTTCTGCGAAGTATTCACGGAAACGTTTTCGATTCGCCGGCCTTAAGCGATCCGCAATGCCCTCCCGAATTACGTGAAGCGTGGCGAAAAATGCAACGCGCGCTGGACGAAGCTTCCGACAAAATTTCTTTCCAACAATTGCTCGACGCGGTCGGGGCCAAAGAAAAAATGTATTACATCTGATGCTCAGACATTTGCCGAACGGCTCGGCTGGATTCAGCAACATTGATTAAAATTCATGGAGAAAATTTTTGGACGAACACATCTTGGCAGTTTACTGATGGCCACTTTTTGTTGCCTCAATTTTTGCGCCAAAGAATCGAGAGCGGCGGAACGGCCCAATATTATTTTCATTCTGGCGGACGATTTGGGCTGGAAAGACCTCGCCTGTTACGGAAGCGCTTTTTACAAAACGCCGAATTTGGACCGCCTGGCGAAAGCGGGCGTACGTTTCACTGATGCCTACGCGGCCTGCCCGGTTTGTTCGCCCACGCGTGCCAGTATTTTGACGGGCAAATATCCAGCCCGCCTGCACCTTACCGATTGGCTTCCGGGCCGAACGGATCGTCCCAATCAAAAATTGGCTCGCCCGGCTTTTCTGGATCATCTTCCGCTCGAAGAAAAAACTTTGGCAGAGGCATTGCAAGAGGGTGGCTACATTTCGGCCAGCATCGGGAAATGGCATCTGGGCGCGGCAGGATTCGAGCCGGAAAAGCAGGGGTTCGCTTTAAACATCGGGGGCACCGTGAGCGGCATGCCTGAGACTTATTTTTTTCCGTATCGAGTCAAACGGGAAATATTGCCGCGATTGGAGGATGGCAAAAAAGGCGAATATTTGACCGACCGTCTAACCGACGAGGCGATCAAATTCATTGATCAAAATCAGCGGAAACCATTTTGCCTCTACATGCCCCATTTCGGGGTTCACCTCCCGCTGAATGCCAAAGCCGAAATGATCGAGAAGTATAGGGGCGCAGCCAAGCCGGGTGACTCGCAAACCAACGCAGTTTACGCGGCAATGATTGAAAGCCTCGACGAAAGTGTCGGGCGCATTCTTGAGAAACTGGAGCAATTGAAAATCTCTGAAAACACGATCGTGTTCTTTACGTCGGACAATGGCGGGCTTTCCAGCGATGAAGGTCCAGGCAAATCGACTTCCAACGAGCCGTTGAGAGGCGGGAAAGGTCATTTGCACGAAGGCGGCATTCGCGTTCCTCTACTCGTGAAATGGCCGGGCGTTACCAAACCGGGAAGTCTCTGTAAAACCGCCGTGAGCAGCATCGATTATTTTCCTACCATCCTGGAAATGACTCGCCAAAAACCCACAGGCCGTGAGGCAGGCCAAGCCAGCTCAGAAGTCGATGGCCTGAGTCTCGTTCCGTTGCTCAAGGAACAGACCAACAGTTTTCCCCGCGCTCTCTACTGGCACTATCCGCACTACAGCAATCAAGGCGGTAAGCCTGGCGGCGCCATTCGCGATGGCGATTTCAAGTTAATCGAGGATTACGAGACAGGCCGGTTGGAGTTGTACAATTTGAAGGAGGACTTGAGCGAAAAAAACAATCTTGTTAAAGAAAATCTGCAAAAGGCGAACCAGCTTGAACAAAAACTGGATCTCTGGAGACGCAACACGAAAGCGCAAATGATGTTGCCGAATCCCGATTTTGTTTCGGCGAAGAACGAACAGAATTGACTTAGCAGAATTCTCCGCACAAATCTCTTCGGCGCAAAGGGGAAAATGGTGCCAGCGCCCGGAGTCGAACCGGGGACCTCGGGCTTATGAGTCCCACGCTCTAACCAACTGAGCTACGCTGGCACACAGGGCGAATATATTTCTCGGACAAACTCCTCTGTGTCAAACCGAATGATTGGAAAAGCGTTGCAACTTATGGCGTCGGGCGCTGCGTCGCTTTGGCCAGCATGTTTTTCAGATCCTTTTCCGCTTCGTCGAAGGCGTCCGCGATGATTTTTTGGTCAGTAACGTTTCGAGATTTGTCAATCAACGCCAAACGATTTTGAATCAATTGCACGTCGCGCGCGGAAAAATTCTTCAAATTATCAAAACCGTCTTGATTCAAATCCTCAATCAGTTCACGGCGTGAATCGGCTGATAGGTTTTGATCCTTGATCGCCGCTTGATACAACGCGTCTGCTTGTGCATCGGCTCCGGCGAAATTCAGTGCGAGTCGTGCCAATGGTTCTTTTTGTTGCGCATCAGCGATTCGATTGTCCTGATAAAGTTGCGCGATAACCGGGATGGCTTGTTCGCCCAGAGTTTCTTTTAAATAGTTGAGCGCACCTCGATCCACTTTGCCATCCGCTTGCACAAGTTGACTCTGCGCTTGCGCGGCGAGGGAGCCGTCTTTGTAAAATGAGAGCACTCCAAAAAGATAATTTCGCTCGAACTTATCCAGCGAGCTGGATGGATTGGCGTTCAGCGGGTTGTTCAACAAATCTTTCGCAGCGGACAAGGCAAGTTCGCGATATTGGAACGGTGCCATTTCCTGGAGCACGCGCGCCAGATAGGCGACTTCCACGCCTCGCCCTGTGATGCGAAGCGTGTCGGCGAGAAGTTTCTCCGCCGGTGCGCTACCAATTTTTCGGACCGCGTCAAACAATCCAAATCGCATTGAGGGCGGGAAAACAAAATCAATTGGGACGCGACCTTCTTTGGAAACTTTCCACGAACCAAAAATGGATGAGTCGTAATCAATGTCTTCTGAGGTCGCGAGAAACGCCTGAATCTCGGGCAGCGCATTCGTGCCGAGTGCAATCAAATTTTCCAATTGCTGGATCGCAAACCGGATATTTTTTGTGTCTTTCGAACTGATCCGAAGCGTTTTGAGATTCGCAATAATTTCTTCAGGCGATTGCTTTTTGCCCACTTCGACGAACTCGGTGCGCGCAGAAATTTTTTTCAGATTAGCCAATTGCGCCTGCGTGTCGCTCAATTGTGATTCGAGCAGAGTTTTTTCTTTTTGCCAAGCCGCCTCTTTTTCCTTCAATGAATTGGCGAACCGTGAATTTTGATAAGTTGAACCCGCCATCCAAGTGATGCCCAGTCCAACGATTGCCAGCAGACTCATAACAAGAAATCGCTTCATGATTTGAAATCTAACAAAACCGCCGGACAAAGCCAGCGGCTTATCATTACAAATGGAATTATGCTTTTGGCAAACGCTTCGCGAGCGCTGACCACTCAGCTCTGCGCGAAGCGTTTGGACTGCGGCTCACCGCCGCTCTCGCCCACACAACGGCCTCATCAGCATTCGTTGTTTGTGAACAGCCTAATCGCAATTACAAAAATCATCCGGTTGTGTGGGTTGAATTTTCGATTAAGGTGTGGCAAAGAAAATGGGAATTTCAAAATGGTAACTCAAGATGTTTATCCTCGACCAGAATATCCGCGCCCGGATTTTCAGCGCGGCACAATCGAAGGCAAAGATTGGCTGAACCTCAACGGCCCATGGCAATTTCGTTTCGACGGCGACAAGCGCGGCTTGGAGAATGGCTGGCATTTGGCCACCGG
>JBKJOA010000284.1:0-10798 GCA_046593365.1 Limisphaerales bacterium | reverse complement strand
CCTTGCCTTTCTACAACTGGCGCAAAATTACTTTCGCATCCACGCCGGTGAATTTCACAAAATGCTAGAACAGTCGCGCGCCTTTGCCGAGCATTCGTGGCAACAAACAGTGGCCGCCGCCAGACGCGTGGACTGTGTGGGGACGTTGAGCTAAATCAGGATAATTTTCTTGAATTTTGCGGAATGCCTTTCGAAGGCTGATCCGCCTATTACGAATCAAGGCCGCTCTCCCAACAGCGAAATGGCGTCCTCGGACGAACCGGCACCTTTGCTCTCCATGTGGCGCAGAAAATCAATAATCACTTTGCGTTGTTCATCTGAGAATTGCGTCAGGCGCACGAGAAAATGATCACGGTGTTCGAGATTAAATTCAAAATGAAAGCGAATTGAATCCGGCAAAATATCGGTGTTGTCGTACGATTCCAAGGAGGCCAGCATAAAAGCTGGCAGGAAATAGTGGAACGCTTCAGGCGTAAACAGCGAAAGCGCGGTGTGATGGTCGCGCAAGTCCTCAACCGAATGTCCCTCCCACCCTTTTTGTTTGAAATAGTCGGAAATCTCCTGGCAGGGCTTACATTGGTAAGGACAACGAGTGATGTTGTTGTCACCAGGATAAGGAACATTCGCGAACGCGGCTTTGATCGACTCTTTGAAGGACATAATTTGTTTGTCAGTGAGCCACAGCCAACGAGGGCGCGCAACTTAAATGCCAGCGCCGCGTGGCAATTCCAACATTCTTGACAGCGCTACTCTCCTCCCGAAAACTCCCGCGACATGAAATCCGATCGTCTCACAAAAATTCTTTTGGTCGGGTTCGTCCTTGCCTTGGTTATTTATATTAGCTTCTTCAGTATGATCCAATATCGACGTACCTATCGCGGTCCGTGGCAGGTTCAATTTTCGACAGACTCAACTGGAACTCCGGCCCTTTTAATCACACATCCCAAACTGAATATTTCGAAAACGATTCTCTTTCCTGAAAACAAAGTGCAATTCAGTAATTCGACCCAAGCCATCGTTTTTGACAATCCTGGCAAAATGGATGTGCCCTTTGGTAAAGTGGTTTTTCAGGATCTCACGTTTCTGCCGGGAACTGTCACGTTCAATTTCTTTGGACACGAAGTGGAATTGATTCCGAGGGTTCTTATTGCCGACAAACAGGAACACGCCTGGGAAACCGGCGAAGGCGTCTCGGTGACTGGCCCAGGAAAATTTAAGCCGCTCAAGGGAAAACAGTCTGGCGCGCGCTGAAAATTCAGGGTTTAGAAATTGACTTTGGAAACAGTTTGTTGCCTCATTGGTCAGAGCAAATTCCGATGCGGTATTCGATTCATCGTCTCCGATGAACGCTCTGAGAAACGCGACAACCAATCATCGACTACCGGGAAAATCAAATGACCTCCTTATCGCTCGTTCGCATCGGAATTGTTTGCTCGCTGTTGTTTGTTCTGGGGGACGCAAACGGGTTTCAGAAACCAGCGCAGCATGAATTGCCGAACTCCGACCAGCGAAAACCGCAAGCACAAACGGCGCTGCACCGGAAAAATGCCGAAGCAAAAAACCATTTACGCAAAGGTTTGCCGAAGGCCCAGGTTGAGTTCGACGAAATTGTCGGTAGTCCGAAATTGATTTCTTCTCCAGACGGATTTCTCAGCGGGAAAAAAGCGAATGGCCGAGGCATCTCCGCAAAAACTTCCGCCGATTATCCGGCCAATGAGCCGCATCGTGCGACCAGGGCTTTTTTAAAAGAACACCACGCGTTGTTCGGTCATGGGCCGGAAGTATTGGTAAACGCGAAAATTAAACGAGACTTCGTCACGCCGCACAACGGAATGCGGACGGTCGTTTGGGAACAGCAACTGAACGACATTTCAGTTTTTGAAGGCTTGCTGATTTCGCACACGACTAAAAACGAGGAACTGGTAAATATTTCCAGCCACTTTTTGCCTGACCAGGCTCAAGCCGCCAGAAACGGCGCGAGAAATCAGCTTGAACAAAATGGTGAGCCGCGGATTTCCGCGCAAGCGGCCATCTCCCTTGCGGTGGAGAACATCGGTGAAAAGATTGGCACCCATGAAATCCAGTCGATGGACACGCAAGCCCAAGGCGCGGAAAGGCGACAAAAATTTAAGTCCGCACGACTCTCGGGCGAAACGGAAACACGCTTGGTCTGGCTTCCGATGAACGCGAAAGAAATGCGGTTGTGTTGGGAAATTATATTGACCAGCCACGCGCGCGGAGAAATGTTTCGCCTTCTCGTCGATGCCCAAACTGGCGAAGTTTTGCTGCGCCGCTGTTTGACAAATTATATCAGCAATGCGAGTTACCGCGTTTACACGAGCGACAGCCCTTCGCCATTTTCACCAGGTCACTCCACGCCAATTTCGACCCCACCGCCGCTTGTGCCGCGAGTGTTGGTGGTGACGAATGCGTTCAACACGAATGCTTCGCCAAACGGTTGGATCAACGACGGAGGAAACGAAACGACCGGCAATAATGTGGATGCGCATCTCGACCGCGATAATAATAACGTTGCGGACACGCCGCGCCCGCAAGGTTCGCCGAGTCGCGTTTTCGATTTTCCAATGGATTTGACGCAAGCACCAAGCACTTACACCAATGCGTCGGTCGTCCAACTTTTTTACCTCTGCAATTGGTATCACGACAAACTTTACGAACTCGGCTTCATCGAAGCCGCGGGAAATTTCCAAGTAAGCAACTTTGGACGCGGCGGATTGGGCAATGATCCGGTGCAAGCTGATGCGCAAGACGGCGGCGGATTTAATAACGCAAATTTCAGCACGCCGCCGGATGGTTCTTCACCTCGCATGCAAATGTATATCTTCGATGGGCCAACTCCCTACATCGACGGCGACTTCGATGCCGAAATTGTTTTCCACGAATACACGCACGGCTTAAGCAATCGGCGTGTGGGCGGCGGCGTTGGCATCAGCACTTTGCAATCGGCTGGGATGGGCGAAGGCTGGTCGGATTTTTACGCACTTTGTTTGCTGGCGGAGCCGGGCGATGACGTGAATGGAAATTATGCGGCGGGCGGCTATGCGACCTCTCAACTTGGCGGGCTGACGCAGAATTACTATTTCGGAATCCGGCGGTATCCGTACTCGACCGACCTGACGAAAAATCCGCTGACGTTCAAAGACATTGACCCATCCCAAGCGGATATTCATGCTGGCATTCCAGAAAATCCAGTGATTGGCGGCGGCGGCGCGGCGGAGGTTCACAATCAAGGTGAAGTTTGGTGCGTTGCTTTGTGGGAAGTTCGTGCGCGACTCATCAACAAACACGGCTTCGCCATTGGAAATCAACTGGCGCTTCAATTGGTCACTGACGGGATGAATCTTTCGCCCGCAAACCCGAATTTTCTGCAAGCGCGCGACGCGATTATTCAGGCGGATCAAGTCGCTACTGGCGGCGCAAATCGGGGTGAGCTTTGGGCCGGGTTCGCCAAACGCGGTCTTGGATTTTTTGCTTTTTCACCTTCGAGTTCGACAACCACGGGTGTAATTGAATCCTTCGCATTGCCGGACGACTTGCTTATCGTGCCACAAACATTTTTTACTGGGGTCGGCACGGTCGGCGGACCTTTTGTTCCGAGTTCGCAAATCTTCACGCTCACCAATACAGGAACAAACACAATTTTCTGGAACGTTGGGGCGACCGCGATCTGGCTCACACTTTCGCAGACCAGTGGCACGCTCACCCCCGGTGGACCGAGCGCAACCGTCACCGTGAATTTAAATTCGACCGCGAATGTTTTGCCAGCGGGCATTTACACCGAGACAGTGCGTTTCACGAATCTGACTTCGGGCATAAGTCAGACACGCCAATTTGCTTTGAACATTGGCCAGCCGGATTATTTCACAGAAGCTTTTGATTCCGGCGGAAATGATTTGGACAACCAGATGTTCACTTTTACGCCAGATGACTCCGCCAGTTTTTATTTTGCTTGCCGCCAACCGGCTGCCAGTTTTCCAACCGATCCCATTGGCGGAACCAGTGTTTCGCTCACCGACGACAGTTTTGCCACCGTCACACTTGCGAGCACGACCCGCGTTCGTATTTACGGCAGCAGCAACAATGTTTTTTACATCGGAAGCAACGGCTATATTACCTTGGGCAGCGGCGACAGCAATTTGGATGCATCGCTCGAAACGCATTTCAATCGGCCACGCATTTCGGCTCTGTTCGACGACCTGTTTCCAAGCACCGGCCAGGTCACATGGAAACAAATGAGTAATAGGGTCGCGGTGACCTTCGCCAACGTGCGCGAATTCGGCACATCCAACACAAACAATTTTCAAATAGAAATGTTTTTTGACGGGGTGATTCGCATCACGTATTTACGCATCGATGTGCAAACGGGTTTGGCGGGTTTGTCGAGAGGAACTGGGATTCCTGCTGGTTTTACGGAAAGCGATTTCAGCATTTACGGAAATTGTGCCACGAGACTTACGCTGGTTCTTCCGGAAAGTGCAACTGAAGGAGCCAGCCTTCTCGCGGGCCAAGGCAGCGTGAGAATTTCATCACCCATTTCCAGCAATTTGACGGTGAACCTAGCGTCTTCCGATACAACGGAATTAATTGTTCCAACGATCATCGTGATTTCAGCAGGTGAAACCAACGCGAATTTTGATGTCACAATTGTTAACGATTCTGAACTGGACGGCACGCAACGATCCGCCGTGATTGCTTCGACGACCGGTTTTGCGAACGCAACTCGCTCCATGACAATTTTCGACAACGAGTCCGCAACGCTCTCTGTTAACATTCCTGCCAGCGCAATCGAAGGAAGTTCAAATCTTGTGGGGACAGTCACGGTCAGCGCGCCGCCGGACGACAACGTGCTGGTGAATCTTTCGTCGAGCGACATTTCCGAAGCGCAAGTTTCCTCGTTCGCAATTATTCCCGCCGGACAAACCTCCGCCCTTTTCAATTTGACAGCCGTGGATGACACTCAAATTGACGGCTCACAAATCAGCACGATAACGGCACATGTCACAAATTGGACCGCAGGAATTGCAACGATCACCGTTGATGACAACGAAAGCACAAATCTGGTCGTGTTATTGCCGCGCAAAGCAATCGAAAGCAACGGCACGTTGACGAACGCTGGGCTGGTCCGCATTTCCGGCACGTTGACAAATAATCTCGTCTTGTCGCTCGCGTCCGATGACACAAGCGAATTGATGGTTCCAACAACCGTTACTTTGCTCGCCGGAAAAACCTCTGCTGCCTTCAATCTCACCGTCGTAAACGATGGGCTTTTAGATGGAACACAAAACGTTTTTGTTGTCGCGAGCGCAATTGGTTTTTCGAACGGAACCCAATCGATGTTGATCGTTGACGATGAAAGCCCGCCCGTTCCGATGAATCCATTTCCGCCGCATCATTCCACCAACAATCTGGTCAATGTCGATTTGTCGTGGATCCCTCTCGGTGGCGAAGGTGCAGAACGAATTTCCAACGGCGGATTTGAAAGCGGCGATTTCTCTGGCTGGACAAAAACGACGAGCGGCTTCGGCGATTTTATGATCAACACTGGCACAAACGATCCGGCGAGTCCTGATGGACCCACTGCGCCCTATGAAGGCGCTTTCAGCGCGTTCGGTACGCAGGTCGGTCCCGGTTTGCATTTGATGTATCGCGATGTCGTGATCCCGACGAATTTTTCTTTGGTAACTTTGAATTGGGCAGATCGCATCAGAAATTTTTATAGCTCATTTGCAACGAACCAACAATTTCGAGTCGAAGCACGAACGACCGCGAATGTGACGCTTGCGGTCTTGTTTTCGACACAGCCGGGTGACCCGGTGATGGGTGACTGGGTTGAGCGAACTGTTGATTTGAGCAGTTACAAAGGTCACACCATTCGATTCGCGTTTATCGTCGATCCCAGCCTTTATTTTCTCGACGTTCACCTCGACAACGTAAGCGTTCGTGTCGCTTCGCCGCCGACGCCAATCTACGATGTCTATTTCGGAACATTTTCCAATCCGTACGCAAATCAATTTCTCGGCACGACAACCAACAATTCGTGGAATCTGCCAATCCTCTCACCCTTCACAACTTATTATTGGAAAATCGTGGGGCGTCGCACCGGAGAAACTGAGGGGCCAATCTGGCAATTTTCGACGGGGCCAGCCGGAATCTCTATTGATGACGCTGGAATTCTTGAAGAGGTTTTAGGCAAGAATAATAATCTTTTGTTTAACGTTCGCCTCTCGTCCCCGGCTCGTTCTGAAACCATCACGGTTAATTATGCAACAGCGGATGGAACCGCCAGTTATACGACCGACTACGTTCCAACAAATGGCGTCGTAACTTTCGCGCCGGGCCAAACCAATAAAACGATCTCAGTCGCGGTGAAAGGAGATGCGCTCCACGAATTGGCCGAAACGCTTTTTGTAAATCTTTCCACTCCGACCAATGGATTGCTATTGGACGCTCAAGCCGTCGGCGCAATCACGAACGACGATCCCTTCCTCGCGCCGATTACCAATCGAACTGTAAATGAAGGAACGTTGCTGACTTTCACGGCGCTCGCCACCAGTGCGTCGATGATTTCAACTCAGTCGATCACCGATTTTGAACTTTTCACCAATGGAACACCGAATGGAACGGTGCTGTTTCGCGACCCGCTTAATTCTTCGTCCACGATTCAGTATTTGAACACGACGCCAAGTCGTTCATCGGTCACAAATGTTTTTCCTTTGCCTCACGCAGGTGAACGAGCTTTGGTGGCATCGTGGAGTTTCATTGACTCGTCTAGTGCATGGTTACGTCTCACCACTTTCAACACGACCAATCTTCCAAATCCGACAATTGATATTCGGCAATCACTGCGGTTCGATATTTATTCTGACAAAGCTTTGCGCGCAGGACTCGGTTTGCGCGAAACAAACACGACGGCCAACATCGGCGCAAACGGCGGGATCAATGGCTTGATTGAATTTGTCGGCGTCAGTTCCAAAATCGGAACCACGCCGGTCCCGGATCGGCTGATTTCGCCGAGTAATTGGACCACGCTGACGTTCAACATTCCAACTGAGCCGGTTTCTATATTTACAGGAAATGGATTTCTTGAATCAACCACCGGCAAAGGAGTTTTGGAACATCTTGCCTTGAAGAGCGTTGGTGGCGTGGGAACTTACAATATTTTTCTCGATAATTTTGCGGTGCTCACCGGAAGAGCAATTACCTACAGCCTTTCTAATGCCCCTCTTGGAGCAGTCATCAATCCCACAAATGGTATTTTCATTTGGACCCCAAGCGAAGCCCAAGGACCGGGCGTTTATACGATCATCGTTCGTGCATCTGAAAGCGGAGGCGAAACCGATGACAAAACTTTCTCTATCACCGTTAATGAAGTGAACACTCCGCCAAGTCTCCCGCCGGTCTTAAACGCCACTATCACCGAAAAGGATTTTTTCATGTTTACCGCCAATGGAACTGATTCCGATTTGCCGACTAATACGCTGAGTTATTCGCTGGTCGGCGCACCTGCTGGAGCCAACATTGATTCTGCAAGCGGCGTTTTCTCCTGGACTCCAACAGAAATTCAAGGCCCCACGACAAATACAATTCAAGTTCTGGTGACAGATAATGGTTTACCGAATCTTTCTACGAACAGGACCTTCACCATCACCGTGCTCGAAAACAACAGCGCGCCAGTATTGTCAGCGATCACAAATCAAATTATTGTTGAAGGAAATCAATTGCTCATCACCAACGTCTTTTCCGATTCTGATCTCCCGACGAACAATTTGACTTTCGCTCTCGAACCGGGCGCGCCAGCAGGCGCGGTGGTTGATCCAGCAACGGGAATTTTTTCATGGACGCCCACCGAAGCTCAGGGGCCAAACACAAATATTATTTCGATTCGCGTCACTGATAACGGCTTTCCGATTTTGGGTTCGACGCAAACATTTCAAGTCGTCGTGTTGGAAAAAAATGAAGCGCCGATGCTGGCGACGATTGATCCGCAAACGGTGAACGAAGAAGTTTTTTCCAGCATTACAAACTCCGTTAACGATCCTGATTTGCCAGCAAACACGTTGACGTTCAACCTGGAACCCGGCGCGCCCGAAGGTGTAACAATTAATTCTACAAACGGCGTCCTGACGTGGACACCTTTAGAAATTCAAGCGCCGAGTACAAACATCATTACAGTTCGAGTGATCGACGATGGCTCGCCCGCATTGAGCACCACCAACAGTTTTACAATCGTCGCCAATGAAGTGAATAAAACTCCCGTGCTGGCCAATATTTACAACAAGCTTTTGAATCAAAATAGCTTGCTCAGTTTCTCCGCCGTTGCCACGGATTCAGATTTTCCGGCTAACATTCTTTCATACAGTTTGGGAAATGCGCCCCTGGGTTCTTCTATCAATGCAAGTAACGGGTTGTTCACTTGGATTCCAACCAGGGCACAAGGCAACCAAGTTTACAATATCACCGTCCGTGTGACCGACGATGGTTCGCCCAACTTGAGTGATGCAAAAAATTTCGCGGTCACCGTCAATGCCCCACCCATCGTGTCTGTCATCAATCCGACGAACGGAACCACTTTCATCGCGGGCCAAAAAGTTTTCGTAGTGGCTGATGCGAGTGATCCTGATGGCACGGTGGATAGGGTTGAATTTTTTGAAGGTACCAACAAAGTGGCCGAAAGCACTTCCGCTCCCTTTTATTTTGTCCGCAACTATTTATGGACGGGGTCAATTCAATTCAGCGCCAAGGCGACCGATGACCATGGCTTTGCCACCACCTCGAGTGTTGTCACCGCCACAGTTCTCGACCGGCCTCCCCTGATCAAAATGAGCACTATCTATGTTAATCCGCAAAACGGGCTGCTCGAACAACTTGTTCGGGTGACGAATTCAACTCCTTCCAGCTTCTACGCCATCCGAATTTACATTTATGGCCTGAAGGGAAGCGAGCGACTTTTTAATGCAAATGGCACGAACAATGGAATTCCTTATCTGCAATATAACTTGCCGATTCCGTCGGGGGCTTTTGCCGACATCAGCCTCCAATTTTATGTTCCAAGCCACATGACACCCACTCTGGCTCTGATCACGGAGTTAGTGTTCCCGAACTTTCCATCTACACCACCAACGACTTCAATCACCCGCGCATTTTTTAATGGCGAAGGAACTCTTGCGCTGGAATTCAACACCAGCGCGAACACAATTTATTACGTTCAATCCAGCAGTAACCTCGTTACCTGGCACACTTTGATGCCGCATATTTCCGGCACCGGAATAATGACACAGTGGCTCGACAATTCGGCGACTCCACCATTGGGAAGTTATGGAAAATTCTTTCGAATCGTCCTGATTCCATGACGCCCGGTGTAGCTGCGCCTCGTGAGAGCGCGGCTCAAAAATTATTTGTAGAGCAAATAAGGTTCGCGGCGCTTGGCGAAATCTTCCAAATCCTTTGCGTAAAGCTTTTTGATTTCGGCGAGCGGCCTGTCTTCTTTGATCGCCGCGAAAATTTTTTGGTTGAGCAACAGCTTATCCATTTTCTTCATCCCAAATTGCTCGGGATACCACCGGTTCAATATCTTCGCGATGCTGATTCCAATGTCCACCACGTCACAATGGTCGCGGTCGGTCAAAATAATATTCACACCGGCGCAGGATTGATTTTTGAAAACGCTATCATCAGGCGTGAAACGAACCGGAACAAAACGAACGCCTTTTAAAGCGAGTTTGTTGAGTTCAAGTGCGAATTTTAAATCGTGAATATAGGGAGCGCCAAGAACTTCAAAAGGCGTTCCGGTTCCACGTCCAACGGACACCGCGCAATATTCCAAAACACCGACGCCGGCATAGAGCGTCGCTTCGGTGAGACTGCGCATATTCGGCGAAAGATTCCCCCAGGGCTGCGCGGTTTCATCGAACCATTGTTTGCGCGACCAGCCTTCCATTTGGATAACGGTTAAATCCGTATTCAGTTTCCGCTCGGCTTTAAACATTTGCGCGAGTTCGCCAATTGTCATGCCATAGCGCAATGGCAGCGTGTGATAACCGACGAAACTGGTTTTGCCCGACAGCAATGGACCGTCCATTACGACGCCGCCAATCGGATTCACGCGATCAAGCACAAAATATTTTAACCCGTGTTTCCCGGCGGCTTCCATCGCGAGTCCCATCGTTGAAATGTAAGTATAAAATCGGCAACCCACATCCTGAATGTCGAACACGAGCGCGTCGAGGCCGCGCATTTGTTGGGCGGTCGGCGCGCGATTTTTTCCGTAGAGACTGTAAACCGGTAAACTGGTCCGTTCATCGACGCTGTCGGCAACGGCTTCATCCAATAATCCGTACAGTCCATGTTCTGGTGCAAAAAGCGCTTTCAATTCGACATCCGGCGCATTCATCAACAAATCAATGGTTGGATAACGCTGGCGATTTTTTCCGGTGTGATTCGTGATGAGGCCGACGCGCATTCCTTTGAGCGGCGCAAATTTTTGTTTCTGTAACACGTCAATTCCGTTGAGCACGCTGGGAACGTCATTGCTTAGTTCATTCGTCGCGGTTGCCTTCTCGCTGATTTTAGGCGGCAACGCATTTGGAACATAATTAAAATCAAAATCAGTCACGGCTTCGGCGGCAATCGTTCCCAGGGATTTATAAAGCTCAACCACGTTTCCTTTGCCATCAGGATGAACTCGATTCGAGAGGAAAATCCAAAAAGTTTTCGAAAATGGATCGATCCAAAATGCGTTCCCGGTAAAACCGGTGTGCCCAAAGGAGCCAAGCGGAAA